>WYBG01000405.1 GCA_011526015.1 Deltaproteobacteria bacterium
TGCATCAATCCGATCAGCAAGGGTATGTCATCTACCCGTTCGTGGATCAAAGAAAGTGTCTCGGCCATAGCGCCGAAAATATACGCAAATTAAATTTACCCCGCGCAGTTTTGCGCGAAAGATGAGTGGTAAGCTTATAAAGATGGGATTTGCTTAACCTTAAAAATTTAGCCGCCATTTCAAAATCAAGCGGCTCGTCGCTTTGGTTTGTCAAAAGTTTCTCAATCTTGGCAAGCCGGTCAATAATCTCTTGATAGTGCATAAAAAAATCCTCCGCAAATAAGCAAAAACACATTGTTAATATTTGCCTGAAATAGCAGAGGATTGCGTGCCATTCGCAAAATGGTATAATTGCGAATTGCGAATTACTCGCAATTATGATTAGTAGTTTTCTAAATTAAAGTGTTTTATCCAGTGTTTAGCCGTTTCGTGATTTACTCCCCATTCTTTGCCGATTCTGCTATAATTGGGTTTCCCATTTTTAAATCTATTACGATCAATAATTTCTTTTACTGTTTTAGAATCGAGGTCTGGTAACATTTTTTTAAAGTTTATCTTTTTTTTATACTGTTGTAACTTTTTTGTCAACACAATACGCTCATTCTGAAGCGCTTCAAACATAGGCATATCCTGATCTATATTTTGTGATGGTGATTTAGCTTCAACTTCAGGTAAGTTTGTAATTTCCGGTTCATTGCTCATTGAAGATTTCTTTGCTGCAACATATTTTACATGCTCAAAGCGTCTTTCATAATATCTGATTTCGGCCAATAGCTCATCTTCACAGGATTGATCAATCTCAAAGGGCTTTTCTTCTGTTGTTCTCAGCATCTTAAGACAATGTTCGAGAAAAACGAGTTTCTCTGAAATATCTGTAATCTTTTCCAATCTGTTTCTAATGGTTTTCATTGTAAGTTTGGGAAAATCTTTTTTCATAAACTAACCTCCACTTCAGGCAATAAATTCACTGCCTCTTTTTTCTTTTGATCAACTATCTTGGCATAAACTTGAGTAGTTCTAATCTCTTTATGGCCTAATAGCTTGCTTACTGTGTATAAATCCGCTCCCATCGTTAAAGACAGGGTTGCAAACGTATGCCTTGAAACATGAAAGGTAAGATGTTTTTCAATACCGGCCTCTTTACCCCATCCTCTAAGAGCCAGGTTGGTATTGCGATTGGTGGGAAGATCAAAGACTTTTTTATCGGGCATATGCAATATTTTGCCCCCTTCGCCGTTGGAGTATAAAAGCTTTTTGGCCGTTGGTGAAAGCGGTTGGTATTCAAAATCCCTTGTTTTCTTTACCCTGAATTCGATCACGTCATTTTTGATTTGTGACCAGGTCAATTGTTTGACATCCGAATATCTCAAGCCGGTAAAACAACTGAATAAAAAGGCTTTCTTTATCTCAGGATTAGAGCAGGGGGTATCTGCCAGGGTTTGAATTTCATCAAGGGTTAAAAAGGTTCTTTTCGTCTCTGGCACTTTAATAGATTCAACCTTGCCAAACGGATTAGACAAAATTATCTCATCTCTAACCGCCTGATTCAAGGCAGTGTTGACTATCTTGAAATAATTCGAGGCAGAGCTTGGAGCGACAACCGTTAAAAGATAGTTCTTGAATTCCTCAAGCCAGTCCTTTGTTACAGAAGAAAATTGAATATGGCCGCCTGTATAGCCTTTAAGATGCCTTAAAACATTTGACCATACTCCATCCCCTTTATATTTCCGCTCGATGAGCTTTTCAAAATATTCTACAAAATTGGCCTTTTTCTTAAAGTGCGGAATAAACCCATGTTCTGAGTTTTGTATTTCCAGTTCTCTCTTGGCTCTTACGCTTTCAGCCAGTTTTAGAACCTCTTTATTGTTGGGATTGTTTTTGTAAAGGTATAGCTTCAAAAATTCATAATACCTTTTGCCCTCATGGTAAATGTCAAGATAGAGGCTCACCTTGCCCCCTGCGATAGTCTTCTTTCTAAGTTGCACGCTCATTTGTGCCCCCTTAAAAAAGAAAGGTGATTATTGAGATTTGGCAGGCATCTAAGAGGCTCTTGGGTAAGCCTTATGCCCCCGTCCCTCACGGAAACAGGAATCTCAATAATCACCAAACTGTTTTCAGGAAAACTCATTTTCACCTCTTAGAGTTCTGCCAAGAACCTCCTAAAAGTAACAAATGGGTAACAAAGTAACAAGAAAAAAGAAATAAAAATAGGAAAGCAAAAGAAAAGGGAAGGCAGTTAACTACTGAAAATAATTGCTTTATAACTTCTTTAGTTTTCGCTTGTTTTCTATGGTTTGTTTCCTACATAAACAAATCGCTGGAGTAAAGGAATAAATTTAGTCCAGCGAGATCCGGGCAGGGCATCGTTTTCCAGAATGCGGCAAAGAGCGTTCGCATTAGCGTCCAGCAGGATCAAATGCTGCAAAACGACCGCTTCTAAGGTCATCGGTGAAAGCAAGACGCCTTCAGCGGCGTCCCCGGGGTGGCTAAGAAGGAGATGCAACAATTGATCCTTTAATTCCCCCGGAAAATCCCCACACTGCTCGATGCGGTGACTGACTATCTCGAACCCCGGCGCAATATAGCCGAGCAATCGACCCTGGTCGGAGAAGTCGATAAATCCTTCCAGGGAATATTCCTTCACCTTCCCCACCCCGTGGCAAATTATCCCGCTTTTGAGCAGATCTAAATTCAATGAAGGATAGTGGCCTTTCATCACCTCCGCCACCTCCAGCATCGCTACCACATGCTCCAACATGCCGGAGAGATAATTGTGGTGCCACAGTTTTCCCGCCGGAGACATGCAATAAGCTTCTTTGAAATCCCGATCCTCGAACAACAGTGTAAGTAATTTTGCCAGGTGCGCATCCCGGATAGATTGAAGATGCGTATCGAACTGTTTTATCAACTCGTTCACGTCTTTGGGAGTGTGGGGCAGCAATTCACGGAGGTCCACTTCATCTTCACGGGTAGCCAAACGGATTTTCTGGATTTTCAGCTCCCGGTCATCCTGAAATGCCTGCACCAGAGCTTTTACCTTGACCACGTTGCCGGCCTCATAAGCCCGGGCATACTCCAGGGGCTTTTCCCAGATTCGCGCCTTCAACCGCCCGCTATGATCCCCCAATTCCAGTACCAGGTAGGGCTCCCCGCTCTGTTTATACTTGATCTCCTTTTTCCGAAGCACGCAAAAGCCGGTGAAAGATTGGCCCGGGGCAAGGGCCTTAATTCCGGGATTTTTCGAGTGGCTCTTCATGGGGATATTCATATATTGATTTGAACTTTTTAGCCAGGAAAATCAGTATGAAAATCGGCGTTATATCCGACACCCACAATTACCTCAACCCCGCCGTCTTAACGCATTTTGCGGGGGTAGATTTGATCCTTCACGCCGGGGATATCAGTTCGGCGGCGATACTCCGGGCGCTGGAGGCAAAGGCGCCCGTGAAGGCGGTGAGGGGAAACTGCGATACCCGCGAACCAGCCAGCCGGTTGCCGGAACAGCTTCGCCTGAAACTCGAAAACACAGACTTCCTGATGGTCCATGATGTGGGGAATATCAACCGCTTTCGCGAGCGTTTGATACAGAGTGATTTTCCCCCTCCCGGCGTGGTGGTGTATGGCCATACTCACCAGGCATTTTACCATCAAATTAATGGAATTCTATTTATCAATCCCGGAAGCGCTGCCAACTCCCGGGATCATCGCAAGCCTTCGGTGATGATTTTAGAAATCGATCCTTCCCGAATCACCTCCCATCGCCTGATCGAACTGTGAATCTGCCCCCTCCAAACCCGCAACTTACTCAGGAATAAATCTTCTTCTCGTTGCACTGGCAAACTTTGATGTTTTGGGTAGCGTACTTCCAGGTCTTAGAGGTTTCGGAATAGTAAGATTCCACCTTTTTGACCAGGGAATAAGCATTCCCGCATACCGGGCAGAGCAGAACGCCCTTTTTCTTCCCTTTTTGCGCAAAATCCGGTTTTTTAGCCATATATTAATCTCCTTTAATTTGATTGATTTCTACATTTCGAAAAATTTCGATGCTGCTATGGGCGGCTCGCTCCGAAGCTGCCAGCGCCTTGTGAACGTTCTCCAACAATTCCGAATCGCCCTGGCCCGCCCCCGGGAACTGCACCATTCCTGAATGCACAACCACTTTTTCTACCAGGCCGCCCATCCAGGGGGTCTTTTGAATTAAAGCGTTCAAAACCGTTTGAAACTCCGCCGCGGTTTCCTGGCAGAGTTTTTCCGGCCACAAAACTGCCAGATGGTCTTGATCGAGCCGGAAAATATAATTTATGGAATTCAATAAAGGCAATACAAAAGACACAAACTCCGGCATCAGCCGGTCGGCAATATCCGCCTCTAATGTTCCCCCGGTGGTGCGAACCTTTAAAAGCTGCAACACGAATTTTTTGCGGAATTCGCCGGAGCGATCGATCTCCTTGTTCAATTCCACCATGAAGGCCCGCCGGTTGCCCAGGCGGGTTTTCGGATCGATCAAATTTTGTTCTTCTAACGTGAAGATCAACTGCACCTTATCCAAAAACGCCGCAATTTGATAAGCCATGGTCTCCAGGATCTGTTTATGCTCCTCGGTGAATGCGTTGGGTTTCACGCTTTCCAGGGAGAGCACCAGGTCCGCCACGTCATTGCGGATTACCGGCACTGCCAGCAGGGATTTGAATTCCCGGGCGGGTTGTTCCTGCAAAAAGAACCGGGGAATATAGTTTTCTTTTGCAGCAAAATCGTCCACCAAAAGGGCCTGCTTTTTTCGCAGCACCCACCCGATCAACCCCTCATGGTCGGGAAACTCCTGGCCTACCGCCAACGAAGCAGCCGCGCCGGACAGGTAAATGATCCGCCCGGTGTTTTGGCTGGTTCGCTCGGAAACGATCATTCGATCCGCCTCCAATACCGTTTTCAGAGAACGGTTGAGATAGGGCCACAAGGCCGCGGCGGTTTGAATGGGCAAAATTCCCTTGCTGAAATCATAAAGCAGGCGAGTGGTCCAATTCTCGGTTTCATACTCATATAGCTTGTTGCTGCACGCCAACTGGATGGCCATCACCCGGCTGAAGTTGTTCAAAATTGCCAGATCGTCTTCGCCAAAACTCCCTTCGACCTCGGAATCCACGCACAGCACACCTACGAGCAGGTCTTTATAATACAGCGGGACGCCGGCAAAAGCCCGGGCCGGTATCTTCGAGGTCGCATAATAAGGCAGTAACACCTCGCTGTCCGGCAAATGATTTTCCAAAAGCGGTTTTTTATCTTTCAGAATAAACGCTAACAGCCCCTGGTTGAGGTCTAAAAAAGATTCCCTGGTGAAATGGGCTTCGAAATCGGTGAGTTTATGGCGGATATAGAACTGCTTTTTGTAAAAATTGACCATCAACAGCACCACCGTGTTGCACACCATGGTCTGTTTAATGAGCGGGAAAACCGTTTCCAGGAACTGCCGGAAGTATTCTTCGACGTTTTTCGAAGAGCGGATTTTTAGAGAATCCTCGGTATTGTCGGAGACCGCCAATCTCTCCGGCTGCGACTCCTCTACAACCTCGCTGTCCTCTTCTGCAAATGCAAAAATAACCCGGGAATACAAAAAAACTCCCCCCAACAGAATAAACAAAAATAACAGCTTGATTCCGATGAATACGGGGGAGTTGGGCAAAAAACCGATCAGGAAAACGACAAATAGAGAAACGGCCGCAATAACCAAAAGTAATTGATGTTTGCTCAAACCATTCACTCAATCAGGAGTTTTGATATATGGCTGCCCTCACAGGCTTATCCTAAATCGGTTTTCAATATACAAAAAAGATTTGGATTTTGTATAGGGAAATTCTATTTGTTATTTCCCTGCTTGTTAATCAGGTGAATGCTGTCATTCAGGTTCTTCAAGGTTTTTTTCTGAACCGAGTCCGGCAGTACGTTTGCAGGCCGAGTTATTGCCGGCTGGGAATCATTTTCCGGCAGCGATTCCGCCGCGGATGGCAATGCCGGCTGGGGGTTGCCGGCCTGATTCTCCGGCTTGTCATCTCCCATGAGCGTGGGCGTTAAGCTGGATTTTTGAGCGGGCCGAAGATTGACTTCCCGGGGAGTGTCACCGAAAAAGAAGAAGACAGAAAACGCCGCCATCACCAGCACGAATGCAACGGCCGGCACCTTCCAGGACTGGAAATAATTTAGCGGTAATCTTTCAATGCTGCGGGTGTTTACCTGCTGAAGCCGCTGGCCGAGCTTGAATTCAAAATCCGGGGAGGTGGTAAGGCGGGAAAGCCCGGTAAGGGTATGCCGGAGATTGCGCATCCGGTGCACCGTTTCCCGGCAGCGAGGGCAGGCTGACAGGTGGCTTTCTAAAACCTGCCGGGCATCCTGGGGTAATTCGCCTTCGATGTAGCCGGAAAAACTCTCTTTGAATTTGTCGCAATAATTCATAGGCAACCTCGTCATTTTCGGTTATCCGTTGGTATAGGGTTCGGTTTCGAGTAAAAATTTCAAATCCTCTTGCAGCTTCAGGCGACCGCGATTCACCCGGGATTTAACCGTTCCCAGGGGAATATTGAGAATCTGGCTGATCTCTTCATACGCAAATCCCTGCACGTCCCGCAGCAGAATGACTTCCTTGAATTTGGAGGGCAGTTTTTCAATTGCTTTTTGAATGAAGCCATCTTTGATGCTGCCATCGACTTCTTTTTCGGGGTTCCGGTTCACGTCCGGGATGTCGAAATCCCGTTCATCATTGACAAAATTGCTGACGCTGAAAACCTTACGCCGTTTACGCCGCCGTAACTCCGTCTTGGCAAGGTTGCCGGCAATCGTATAGACCCAGGTGGAAAATTTGGCTATTTCCTTGTAATAATGTTTGTTCTTGTAAACACGAAGAAACGTTTCCTGAACAATATCTTCCGCGTCGATGCGGTTGCCCACGAAACGATAGACGTAGTTTAGCAACTGATCTTTGTACCTGCGCACCAATATATCAAAGGCGTCAACGTCGCCCTGTTGAAATTGTGCGATTAGGATTTCATCAGTAACCTTTTCTTTTTCTAAGGTTCTTTTGATCATTTTTTTAAACAGTCGTTTTACCTTTAAGGATATTGAAAGTTCCAACTATGTTGCTTAAGAAAAAGATTTGGAGAGAGTGAGCAGGGAGTATCGGCGGGTTGGATTGGTGGATTCATGGGTTTTCTCACACACAAAGCGAATCCTTCGGAGCGATACTCCATCAATCCATTCATCCATTACTCCTGTAAACCGTTCCAAAAACATTTTCTTAAAGCCTATAAGTCGTATCAATTCAGATTAATCAACTTTAGAACCAGGGCGTCCAGCACCACCACGGGAGACATCTGGCTGGACTTCAGAACCCGGTCGCTTTCATGGATCAGGCGAACCGCCTCGCTCAGCTGGGCGGCCTTCCAGCCGGGCAGCTCTTGCAAATATTCATTCAACTGCCGGGGGTAAAGCTTCAATCCCGCCTGAATCTTGCGGGTATCCTTGATCCCGCTCTGGTGGTATCCCCGGATTTTCCATAACATTATAATATGGCGAAGCAGCAAAAACAAAATGGAAGTAGGGTTTTCTCCTTTTTCCAGGAGATTATGCAGCACAAAAAGGGATTTTTCCATCTGCTTGCGCGCAATCAGGCGGGTCAATTCAAAAACGTCCTGGGTTACGTACACCCCCACAATCGCTTCGATGTCTTCCGGGGTAATCTCCGCCTTGTCTTTGTAGTAATTGGCTACCTGGGCGACTTCGGTGCGCAAATCGTGCATTTTATCGCCTACCAGGTACAGCAGCGTCTGGATTCCCTCCGAAGTGGCGGTTTTATGGTACCCGGCAAATTGTTGTTTGACAAATTCCTCCAATTCCGCAGCCCGCAAGGGCAAAACGTTGACGCAGCGGGTGGCTTGTTGCAGAGAGCGGTATTTTACCTGGGAGATGGAGTCGATCCGGGCAATCAGGATCAGGCAAATGTTCGGATCCGGGCGTTGAAGAGATTTCAGTAATTTGTCCATGTTCGGGTTGCGCAAATTTTGGAAATCCTTATAAACGATCACTTTTTTAGCGGAGAACAGCCCCGATCCGGCGGTGAGGGCGAGCAGGTCGTCCAGGGAATGGTCCGGCGCATAACGCAGAAAATAATTGATCTCTTTCTCGATGGAGCCGAGGAATTTTGCGCCGATCTGCTCCACCAGGGAATCGATCAGGTAAGTTTCATCGCCATAGATGAAATAGGCCGGATCTACCTGCCCCTTTTTAAGGGAATCCACAATCTGCCGGTAATAATAGACCGTTCCTTTTTCTGCGCTACTCATCGCTGCCGCCTTGCGCTTCTCTTTTTTCCCGCCGGTAGGCCCGGTTCACGAAATAGGCCAGCCCGCCCCAGATCGTTCCCAAAATCAACGCCATCATAACCATTGCAGATGTCTCCAGCATCTCAGGTTTCTCCGGTTAACCATTTAACCATTAGCAATTGGCAAAAGTGTTACACGCTCTGCCGGGTGAGCAGACGGTACAATTGTTTGTTCACCAGGATCAGTATCGCCATTACGATTCCCCACTGGAAAAAACAGGTTACCAAACTAAAGGGACTGAGCGGGTTCCACCACATTTGGGCGTCCCACTCGCGATTGAACCACCACACCAGGAGCGCAACCGCTTCCAGGGGGATCAAATATTTCATAATTCCGTCGAACCAGGCGCCGATGCGCAAATCGTTGTATTCGGCGAGCAAAAATTTCTCTCGAAATCTCTTTACCCCGCTCCTGATCACGCCAAACGCAAAGAACGACCCGCTGATGATCAGCCCCAACCCCCACACCCAGTCCTGGTTCTTGAAGAACTTAAGGGAAAGTGCGGAGGGAAGTCCCAAAAGCGCTGTAACAATGATTACAATCGGCAGGGATTTTTGGCGGCGAATCCCGAAATCCATGAACATCCGGGTAGCGAGTTCCAGCATTGCGATCAGGGAAGTCAGCGCGGCAAAAAAGAGCGCCAGAAAGAACAACGCCGACATAATCTGCCCCCCGGGAAGTTTTTCAAAGAGCTGGGGAATGAAAATGAAACTCAACCCTTCGTTGCCTTCTTTGAGAATATCCAGGGGGGCGCGGCCAATCGCCGGCGCCAGGGAAAACACCGCGGGGATGATTGCCAGCCCGGCGAACAGGGAGGCGGAATTGTTTCCGAAACCGGTAATAAATGCGTTCAAGGTAACATCTTCCCGCCGCCGGGCATAGACAGCGTAGGTCAACACCAGCCCCCACCCCGCCCCGGTGGACCAGGCGGATTGGGAGAGCGCCTCCAACCACATCTTGTAATCGAAAATATTAGCATGGTGAAACCCGAAAAAATAGTTCAGCCCTTCGGCAGCATTGGGCAGGGTTAAGGAGCGCGCCGCCCCGATCACCAACAACACGAACAAGGCCGGCAGCAGAATGCGGTTAGCTCTCTCGATTCCGTTCACGATTCCCCGGTAAATAATCACCCCGGCAACTCCCAGGGCCAGTAGGTGAAAGAGAATCGGCTGGTATCCCGAGGCGATAAAGGATTCCCAAAACTCCTGGTGATTTGCGCCGGCGAGGTCTCCAACCGCAGCGGCGGTAAAGTACTTCAGCGCCCAGCCGGTCACCACGGAGTAGTAGAACATGATGGCGCTGGTGCACAGGCACACGAAACCGCCCATCCAGGTGTAATTTTTCCCCAGGAACGCCGCAAAGGCCCCCACCGGTCCCTTGCGAGTCTCTTTCCCCAGGGAAAATTCCACCATCAGCAGGGGGATCGACCACAGGATTAAAAAGATCGCCCAGGGAATCAAAAAAGCGCCGCCATACTGGCCGGCCAGGCGGGGAAAACGCCAGATATTGCCCGCCCCGATGGCCATGCCCAGGGTTGCCAGCAGCAAGGCCCAGCGGCTGGTAAATTGTTCTTTTTTCTCCATAGAACGTTTTGCTTGTGATTGCAGGTTTCGCTGCTCCGCTTCCCATTATCCGGAAATATTCCCTGTTGATCCGCAGACGTGCTGATGTTATTTTGACCATTCAACCCCTCCCGCAACCGCCGCCGGAAAACCGGGAAGGGATTTTAACGATTCGGCGCGACATTAACAATAAAAAAGCTTGAGTAATCTAATCAAGGAGATAAAAATGCAATCTTCCGTACACGGAATCCACCACGTCACTGCGATTGCCGGGGACCCCCGGGAAAACCTGGACTTTTACGTGGGAGTGTTAGGAATGCGCCTGGTGAAGAAAAGCGTCAACCAGGACGCGCCGGACACCTACCATTTGTTTTATGCCGATGGCGCCGGCACTCCCGGCAGCGATCTCACCTTCTTCCCCTGGCCGGATATGGGGCCGGGGCGGTTGGGAATCGGCTTGACCGTGGAGGTTCCCTTTGCCGTTCCGCCGGGGAGCCTGGAATATTGGGAAAAACGATTCGCTGATAAAGGTGTAAAGTACGGTGAAGTAGAAATTCGCTTTGGCGAAACCACCTTGCCTTTCCAGGATCCCCATGGCCTGCAACTGGCGCTGGTGGAAACCGCGGACCCGCGGCAGTTTACGCCCTGGGAGAAAAGCCCGGTTGCGGCGGCGCACCAGTTGCGGGGGATGCACGCGGTGCGGTTATGGGAGCGCCATCTCGCCCCCACCGCAACGCTGCTCACCGAGCGCATGGGTTTTACGCTCATCGGAACGGAAAACGGCTGGAATCGCTATGGAGCGGACGGGGGCGGCTCCGGCAACATCATCGAGGTGAAGGAGTTGCCCGGCGAGCAGCGAGGCCGCTGGGGAACCGGTTGCGTGCACCACGTGGCCTGGCGCGTGAAGGATTCTGACGAAGAAATGGCCCTGCGCGGGGTTATCGAACGCGCCGGTTTGCAGCCCACCCCGCAAATCGACCGTTTCTGGTTCAAATCGGTTTACTTCAAGGAACCCGGCGGAGTGCTCTTCGAGCTGGCCACCGACGGCCCCGGCTTCGACCGCGACGAGGATATGGAACACTTGGGCGAACAATTGATCCTGCCCCCCTGGCTGGAGCCGCATCGCCAGGAGATCGAGGCGGCACTGCCGCGGCTGGAGACGCCGCGGGGGAGCGAGTAAGGGGGATGTTCCCGCCTGCCCCCGGGCACGCGCTAAGTTTTACGCCTATGCGGCAAGCCTGAAAAAATTATTCTGCCAACCAATCATTCTGCCATAGAAGAAACCGGAGGGTTAGGGATTACATAGGTCTTCCGGGTTAAAGCAGCAATAAGAACGGAAAGTTTTTTTCTGTGATCGACAGCCCGCTCTGCCGGGGAAGAATGGTTATAATGCTCTATTTATGAAAATGGAGTATTATGATGAAATTCATATATGGATGTTTGAGTTTAAGCGGCTTAGTTCTGATGATATTTTCTCCGCTTCTGGGGCAGGTGGGAGGAATTTCCGGCAAAGTTGTTTATGCGAAAGGCGGGATGATCAAGGCCCACGTTCTTGGGGATGATAAAAATTATATCGAGTTAGGCAGTGGTGATTTTGCCAGGTGGAGCCCGGACGGCCAAAAAGTCGCCGTGAAAAATGGGAATATAATTTACGTGGTCAACGCGGATGGTTCCAACAAAGTCGAGTTAGCCGCCGATGCAGAAGGCGACAAGAACTGCCCCCTGGAATTCCACACTAACGGCAAAGAAATTCTTTATATCCATAACCGCCGCGTAATGGCGGTGGATATTGCCACGAAAGAAAA
>WYBG01000049.1 GCA_011526015.1 Deltaproteobacteria bacterium
ATTCGGTTTTCAGCGCGGTTTCCACCTGCGCGCCGGTGAGGGGGTCGGTTTGCACCACGGAGAGATCGCTTCCGGCCATTTTCATGCCGGAGCCGAAGTTGGCCATGTTCATGCCGATGCGCAGCCCCTTGAAGCCGGTATCGTAGAGGGTGCCGAAATCCACCGCAAAGGCGGCGGCTTCTTCGTTGTAGATGTTCTGGCGGATGTATTTCCCCTTCAGGGCCACGGAAAAGCGGTCGGTGAGCTTGCGGGCGTAGGTCAAACCGAGCGCCAGGTCCGTGGCTTTATAGAAAATGCCGTTGCCGTTTTGCTCTTCTAAAGTGGTCTGCTCGATCTCCCCGGAATTCAGGTAAGTTAACTCCAGCCCCAGGGCCTGGGAATTGCCCAGCGGGGCTGCCAGGGCGAAAAAGTCATGGGAGATGCCCGCAAACCACTCCGTATGGGTTCCGGAGATGCTGATTTTGCCCAGCCCGGCGACGCCGGCGGGATTCCAATACAGCGCGGTAGCATCGTTCGCCAGGGCGACGTAGTTGCCGCCCAACGCCACCGCCCGCGCCCCCGCCCCGATTTTCAGGAACGGCGCAGCGGTGGTGCCGGCCTTGGGGAAGACGTCGGCGAATACAATTGTTTGCAACGCAATCAGCAAACCGATAAAAAGAGATTTCATCTATACTCCTCGCGTATTCAGGTTCTTTCACCGCTCCCCTCTCCATTGGAGAGGGGAGCACCAATGTAGGCAGGAGATTTCTTGCAGCAATACTAACTGAACTAAAAGTCTCCATCTCCATATTGGAAAGGAAGATTCAAAGAATGAAGTCATTTAATGATCGAAAATTTCCCCACCCGCTTCTGCCCGTCGCGGGTTTTGACCACGTACACGTACAGCCCGTAGGCCACCGACAGGCCGGATTCGTTCTTCAAATCCCAATAGGTTGCGCCCTGGCTGCCCTGGTGGTCGATGCGCCGCACCAGGTCGCCCGCAACGGTATAAATGAAGATTTCGCACTGGCCCGGCAAATTGGTGAACATGAGCCGGTTATCGAACGCGGAGGCGGCTAAGTAGGGATTGGGCACTACCCGGATGTTCTCCAGGTCGCTCTCCTTTGCCGCGGCGTAGCTGCCGGCCGTGGTGGTAAAGCGATAGACCACGTTCTGGTTGAGCGGTTTTCCGGTCAAAATGGTGTATTCGTCTCCCGGGGAAGGGGAAATTCCGTAAACCACCTCGCCAATGTACGCCCACTGCCCGTTGACAAACTCGTATTCGGTGGAGTCGAAATTCTGGGTGCGCATACTGACGATGGCGGTATCCGGCAGCAGGGGATTGTCCGCCGGAAAGCTGAGAAAGAATAATTCATCGGGATAGACCAGGGGGCCGATGCCGCCGTCCCTGCCGTTGTAGCCTTTGCCGCCGGGGGTCAAATCCCAGCCCTTCGGTCCGAAGGTTCCCGGGGGAAAATTCCCCCAGTATTCGAAATCATATAAAATGGTGCGACCGCTTACGTCGATGGGATTGGCGGGATCGGTAACGTCGTACACCTTGATGGGAACCCTCACCTGGTCCACTAACCGCGCTCCCCCGATGCCGTCCACCACGGAGTCGCCCACCGTCACCACCCGGATCAGGGTGCTGTCATCGTAGCTCGCCACGATCTTGAAATCCGCGATCCCTTCCACCGCCGCCGGGAAGTAGTTGGCCAGGTTGTGGGTATCGTAAAACCAATCGAACGTGCAAGTATCGCCCGCTACCTTTGTCCAGCCGGCAAAGGTTCTTCCCGCCTCCACGTCTTTTACGGTGAGGCGGAAGCCGTCGATTACCGGGAGATTGTCGCCGGATTCATCGGTCAAGGGATGCTCGAAGAGCAGGGTATCTCCGGTAGTGGTATTTTTGAGGGTAAAAGTGGTTATGAAATCTACAATCGCGGTATCTTCATAGACCGGGGTATTTTCCCGGAAGGTAATTTCGTAGGCGCTGTTCTTCAATTGGTTGGGATCGAGAATCTCCACTTCCACTTCGGCGTCGGTTTTGCCGCTCGCCGGCTGCAGGCTGCTTCCTTCCAACACCGCGCCGGGGGTGAGGTTGGAGGGGCGGGTCGCGGGAATCGCCGCGGCCACGTTGATCTCGCTGGTGGTCAGCCCCAGGGCGCTTTCCAGGGATTCCACCCCGTTCGCCTGGTCGCCGCGGTCGTAGGCGGTGACGGTGTACCAATATTCCACCCCGTTTTGCACCGTGGTATCCACGAAAGTATGGCGGACGCCGGTGTCGCTGCCTAAGTATTTGCCGGAGAGGGGGTCGTTGCCGGTAACGCCGTTCTCTAAGTCGAACTGGGCGATGGGTTGAAAGGCCAGGAAATTCCCCCGGGAATCGGTAATAATTTTCCCCCAGGTTTTTCCGCGGTCGGAGCTGCGATAGATTTTATATCCTTCGAAATCTTTTTCCCGGGTGATGTAGTCGCGGGATTGCTCCGCCCGCTCGGCGTCCCACACCACCGTGACCTTGCCGTCCGCGGGATATGCTCTTACCTGCGGGGAAGCGGGCGGATTGGAACCGTTCCAGCTATTCTCCGCCAGGGTCCAGACCCACTCCACGTTGGCGAGCAGATCCGCCTCATCATCGCCGGCGATAATGGCGATATCCAGGGGCGCGGAATCGCCCGGCGCCAGGGTCACCGGCCCCACCGAATAGGCCCAGGTAATTTCCCCGCCGCGGTTGTTCCCTTCCGGATCCAGCGCCGGGGCCAGCGCCACGTCGTCGATGCGGACGTTCTCGCCATGAAAATAACGGGTGCGGGTGGTATCCGCCACACCGCTGGTGTCGGAGGTAAGCAGCATCCAGTACAGATCGTCGCTGGCGGGGGTAAAATCATCGTGGAAAAAATGGAAATTGGTAATTCCGTTATTATTCGGCGTGTTGACCACCAGCAATCCGATGTAGCCCACCTTCGACCACGGTTCCTGGGGCTGGAGATTCTGGTCCCACATGTACACCAGGTCGCGCTTGCCGTCGTTATTGGAATCGCTGAAATTGATCAGGTCGTGATTGTCGAAATCGATCAGGAATTGCACCATCATGCCGGGGTAGAGGTCTTTCAGAG
>WYBG01000406.1 GCA_011526015.1 Deltaproteobacteria bacterium
CGGTGCCGCCGTCGGTATCGGCTTTGTTCGGATCGGTCTTGTGGGTCGTCACTTCGTCGCCGTCGTTTAGCCCGTCGCCGTCGCTATCCATTTTCATGGGATCGGTCTTGTATTTCAGCACTTCATCGCCGTCGCTCAGCATGTCGCCGTCGGTGTCAGCCTTTTTCGGATCGGTCTTGTAGGTCATCACTTCATCATTGTCGTTGAGGCCGTCGCTGTCGGTATCCGCTTTCAGGGGATCGGTTCCGTAGGTCATCACTTCGGCTTTGTCATCCAGGCCGTCCTCATCCGTATCCGCTTTGCGGGGGTTGGTGTTATGGGTTTTTACTTCTTCGGAATCGCTCAGGCCGTCGCCGTCGCTATCAACCTTCAGCGGATCGGTTTGATGGGTGGTGAATTCTTCTCCATCGAGCAGCCCGTCGCCGTCGCTATCGGGGTTATTTTTGTCGGTTCCGAGCTGTTTTTCCATCTTGTTGGTCAGGCCGTCTTTATCCGGATCAGCGTTCTCATCCTCGCCGCTAAAGGTAAGCCCGGCCACGACGTTATAGAAGGCGTCATCATCGTAATCCGCGGTGCCGCCGTCGTCATCCCCACTGATCAGGTTCAGATCATCGGAATATACAAAATTATAGCCGCCGCTCAGTTCCAAAGAAACGCGGTCCGACAACCCGAATTGCAGGCCAAGCCCCACCGGAGAGTTAAGCGCCCAGCCGCTGGGATCGGTCTCCGGGGAAATCTGGCTGGGCTGCTCTTTGACCCGGTAATACACTCCCCCAAGCCCGCCATATGCATATACACTGGCTTGCTGGAGGTTCAGGAATCTCAACAGCAATCGATAATCTAAGCTGGTGAGGACAGTGCGGTATGCAAACTCATCATCCTCGCGTTTCAAGGAAACCGGGAAAGAGATGCCAAGCTGCCCCTCCAACGGCCCGATCAGGCTATAGCGAAATAATCCATGGGCATAAATGCCGGAAAAGTCGTCTGTGCCCGGGTCCGAATCACCGATGGCGGTTCCCACGGCCAGCCCAAAAGCGGTTCCATGGGTCTTCACTTGCGCAGGCGCGGATAATACCAGGGCCAGACAAAGAGCTGCAATCAGAAGAAAGAAACTGTTACGATGTTTCATACACAAGCCTCCTTTGTGTTTTTTTTGAGTGAAATAAGTAATCATAATCATAAACTTCTTCACTGCTTCCGGGGAAGAATTTAGAAAATTCGACCTTATAACTCAACGCAAAATAAAATCTGAAAAGTGCCTCGCCCGGCAATTCAGGCCTTTTTGATCAACCCGACAATGTAGAGCAGCACCAGCGCGCCAACCAGCGCGGTAATCAGCGAGCCGAGGCTGCTTTGGGGGTAAAGCCCCAGCGCCCCGAAGAGCCACCCGCCCAAAATCGCTCCCACCACCCCCACCACCAGGTTGCCCACCAACCCGAACCCTCTTCCCTTCATAATTTTCCCCGCCAGCCATCCCGCCGCCAGGCCGATCAACAGAAACCACAGAAAACTTATCATAAGATTCTCCTGCGTTATGTTTACGAGGTTAATTTTAGCGGCATCCTTGCCCCTGAAGCCCCGGCAGCGGAGTAATTGCAATGGCTCCGTGTTGGCCGGGAATAAAATCCTTAACGAGTAATTTTGAGCTGCCCGCTTTTTGAAATCGGCAAATTGATGTTTTTGAACGCCGGAAGGGAGGTATCCAGGTCCATTTTGCCCTGGAAAACATAGTCCACGGTCTGGTTGCCGGATAAAAGCTGCAACGCCGCCTGGCCCATGCTAAGCAGGTCTAATGAAATGGGGATGCGAACCAGGCTTTGTCCCTTTTCGGCAATGCGAACCTGTTCCGGGGCGATTCCCTTTACCCAGGCTTGGCCGTTCACCGAAAAATCGTAATTCAAATTCTTCGCCAGCACCCCAAAGGCGTTGGGATTATCTATCTCCAGGTTCAATTCCAGGTCTGCCCCGCCCAGGCCCATCTGGTTCACCTTCACCGAGGCAATTTTCACCGCCGGGAGTTTGATCATGGGCAAAAAGCCCGTTTTGCTTACCGGAATGCGGGTTTTTCCTAATACCGGCAGATCAAAATCCAACCCTAAATCCATCTGGTAGGCAGAACTGTCCTGGTTCTTCAGGCTCCCGAAAGTCTGGTAGATATCCTTGAAATTCAGGGTAAGGGGCACCTCCACGGTGCTCTCTCCCAGCGCCGCGATGGCCAGTTTTTGCTCCTGCTGGCCTTTCAAGAAGGAATTGTCATTGATTTTGAAATCATAGTCGAAACCGGCCAGGGTGGCGGAAAGCTGGTTGGGGTTGCGGATTTTTACGTCAAAGGCCAGATCGACTGCATCGAAGCTTATCCCGGTAAAGCGCACGTCCGCCACGGAAAGGGTCGGTTTTTGAATGTTAGACAATTGGTTGAGAGTGGAGCAGCCTCCCGCGGCTAAAACGAGCGCGCCCGCCAGCACAGTGCATAACCACTGGAATGTTCGGTTCCGTTGAAAAAACATCTTTTCAATCCTTCCCTTAGCGTTGACATCCCCGGGGAAGCCAGGCCGCGCCTCCCCCCGGCAAACCGTCGCACATTGCCGATGAATCCATACGGCAACGGTTGAATTTACACGTTTAAGAGGAAATATCCAATAGAGCTGAAAAAAGGTATGGGAGGGAAACAGGAGCACTCATCAAAATTCCGAATAAAATGCGGCGCATCTCCGGTGATGCGCCGCTTGCGAATGGCCGCCACTGCTTACTTCATCAATAAGAGTTTGCGTTCCGCCAGGAAATTCCCCGCGCTCATGCGCAGAAAATACATCCCGGAAGGCAGCGCCTGGCCCCGGTCGTTCCGGCCTTCCCAACGCAGGGTATAAGCGCCGGCCGGTTGGGTCTCATCGACCAGGGTTTGCACCGTTTCTCCTAACAGGTTGTAGATGACGATTTGTACCGGCCCCGCTTCCGCCAGGCGATAGCGAATTTCCGTGGCGGGATTGAAGGGATTGGGAAAATTCTCCAGCGCGTAGCCGTTGGGGCGGTCTTCTGCCCCGGCAGCAGCGCTCCCCTCGCCGATTTGCAGGCCGGGCAGCAGATCGGTGAAGGTTTCCGCCGCAGCCATGGCGCTGAAATCGAGGGAAATGGCCTTGCCGGGCACGTTCCCAATCGCCTTAAATTGCAGGTTCAAAATGTTCACCAAACCGTTCGCCCCGTAGGGGTAGGCGTGGGCGACGGTTAACTGGCCTTCCCGGGCCTTCGCATCATTCACCACCGGGTCGCCGAAGCCGGGCGCGTTGCCCCCGCGATAATTAAGGAGTTGCAGGTGCGCCGGGTTCCATTGCAGGGTAACGGTGTAACTGCCTAATTTTTCCCCGGTATTGCCCATATCCACCATCACCGCCGCGGAAAAGTTCTGACTGTTGCCGGTCGCTGCGGGGTTCAGCGCCGCAAATGCTGCAATGGTGTCCCCCTGCCGGAGGGTGCGGCGGGAGCCCGTCCCTTCGGGAGAAGAGGATTTGCCCTGGGCAGGGCCAGCCGGCAAGCCATCCAGGGGTAAACACACCGGGTCGCCTACCGGGAAAGGCACCGGCAGGCCGGCTTCCCAGGTCAGGGTAATCAACGCGTCGGTCGAATTGGTGGAACCATTCTCATCTACATCCCCGAAACCGATCGCAATGCGGTCCAAAACCGGTTGCGGGAGCGGCAGGCCGGCGTCGTAGGAGAGCATGATCAATCCGTCGGTGGAGTTGACCACGTCATCGCCGTTTACGTCGCCCAGGAAACCGGGCGTGCAGGCGGCGGGGCTGTAAAGAGAAACAAACCGCGCCCCCACCCCGGAGACAATCGTTCGGATCAACGCCCCGGTATTATAATCGATCTCGTGAACGCCGGTGCCGTTGGTGGTCATAAGATTGCCGTTCCCAAGCTCCCATACCCCGCGGTTGCCGGAAACGCCGGTAAGAGTGCGCAGGAAAGTTCCGGTCGAGCTCAAAATCACCACACCGTTCTGGGTGCCGCTGAAATTCGCCACGGCAATATTCCCGTCGGAAAGTTCAACCACCTGTTCAGGGAAATTGTTGATGGGAGCCAACACCGATAGAAAAGTACCGCTGGTATCGTACTGCAAGACCGAGTCGTGGCCATCCCCGGTTACCAGAACGTCTAACGGGGCGGAGCGGAACCAGATACACCAGGGCCCGTCAATTCCGCCGACGGCGTTGCCAACGAAATTCCCCAGGTAATTGCCGCCCGGGTCGAATTCCGCAATCGCGTCCTGGTTGGCGCCGCTGGCAACCGTTACCAGCAGGTTGCCGGTGCCCGGGTGATAGACGTGCCC
The DNA here is from genome assembly GCA_011526015.1 of Deltaproteobacteria bacterium. Taxonomy (GTDB): domain Bacteria; phylum Calditrichota; class Calditrichia; order RBG-13-44-9; family J075; genus JABWBP01. Next base: position 4,325 of record WYBG01000406.1, read on the forward strand.
GCGGATGTTATCCATAATGGCGGGATTCGCCCCTCCAACCGGGGCGAGGGTCCCCAAAAAAGTCCCGCTGGTGTCAAATTCCTGCACCACGTCGGTCAACTGGTCGGAGATGGTGATGGTTCCCCAGGCAGTTTGCTGCGCCTGGATGGGGGTAGATAAGACTCCCGCGGGCGGAGTGGGAATGAACGCAAGATCTACCAGGTCGCCGGTGACGGGGTCGAAAGTCATCACCTGGTCGTTGGTGGACTCCAGAACCATCAGCAGATCCCCGGTGATGGGGGCGCGGGAGGATTTTTTAGCCGCGGCCGAAGAAGCGCCATAGTTTATTCGGGCATCCGATAAATCGATACGGGAGCGGATTTCCTGGAAATTCAGCACTTCCCCGCCGATGGCGGGATGGGCAAGATTGCGCATCACCGCATACAACGGCTGGCCGTCTTTCACCCCCAGCGCTTCGATGAAAGTGCCATCGGATAACTGAAGGCTGATGGGCAGGTTATTCTGCCGTGCAAGCTGCTTGGCCTGCGCTTCGATCTCCGGTTGGGTCTCCGCCAGGTAGAGCAGTTGGCCAAGCTCCGTTTCCGGCCGGGCAAAAACCACGCTGGCGAAGCACATCAACCAGAGAAACTGAGAAAAAAATCGCACCGATGAACGCATAAATGCCTCCTGTTTTGTAAGTGGGTTGAGCGAATATATTGCCTGAGGAGGAATTAATCAAGGCGGAAGGAAAAGGAGTGGTGAGTGGTGAGTGATGATGGGTGGAGTGGTGAGAAGTAACCTGTCTCGCCGTTACCACTCACCACTCCACCACTCACCCCGGGATTAATGGTCTATTTTATAAACCTCGGTGTGCAAAACTTCAGTTTGGCACGGGAACACTGCCCCCGGGGATTAATGCGCTACTTTATAAACCGTGATGCCCCAGTTGACCGGGTCGCGGGGAGGATCATCGTTCCAATCCCGGTAAGAGTGAGAATCGTCGCTTTCATAATGCACGACATATTTGCCGGCTTTCAGGAATACCGTGTCATCGAACAACCTGTTTTTGGCGCCTCCCCCGGCGTGGGCGGTCTTACGATAGGTCATTTCCCAGGCGATTTTGCCCTTGGTATCTTCGATCCAGCCGTAATCGAACATATTGCCGTTTCGGCCTTCGCCCAGGGCATAAATGCGCACGTCGCCGTCTTTTTCCAGGGTGAAGGAAACTTCCCGATTCTCGGAGTCTCCCACCCGAACGATCCTGGCCAGGACCGAAGCGTCTGCCTCTTCGGTATAGTCGGCCACGTCTTTGGGATCAAAATTATCTCCGGCGGCGATGAGGGTAATGCCCCATTTTTTCTGATCGAAAGGGGGAGAGGCGTTCCAGTCGCTATAAGAGTGGGAATCGTCGGTGATGAAATGCAGAATATAACTGCCCTTCTGCAAAAGGATGATCCGGTCGTAGAGCCGGTTTTTGCTGTTTCCGCCGGCGTGCTCGGTCTCTTCATAGCGCATTTCCCAGGCGCGCCGGTGGGTTTTGGCGTCAATGATCCAGCCGTAATCGAACATGTCCCCGTCGCGGCCTTCGCCCAGGGCATAGACCCGGATATCCATATCTTTCTTCAGGGTGAATCCTTTGGTGATGAATTCCTCGTCGCCCAGGCGGGTGAATTCGAAGATAACGTTTTTGGAAGGAATATCCTGGTAGTCGAATAATCGCACGGCTTTCCCCCGGGATTCATCTTTCGCGAAAATATAAATCCCCCAGAAGGTCGGGTCGTAAGGGGGAGCGGCGTTCCATTCGATGGGGGAATGGGAATCGTCGGTCACAAAGAAGGCCACGTAATTCCCCGCCGGCAGGGTCAAGGTTTCCCGCACCATGCGATTCTTTTCGCTGCCCCCGGCGTATTCGGTATTGCGGTGGCCGAATTTCCAGACCTGCTCCCGGGTCTCGCCGTTTATGATCCACCCGTAATCGTAAGTCCCGTCCGGGCGGGCTTCCCCGGTAGCGTAAATGGTCAATTCTACCGGTTGGTCGAGCTTGAAGCCCTGGTTGAGGTAAAGATCGTCGCGATCGGCGTTCAAGGCCACTACCGCTTTTTCTTTTACCTGTTTTTGATAATTGCCCACGGCCGCCCGGTCGAACATTTTGCCCTTTCCATAAACGGTGATCTTAAACTCCTGGTAGGCTTCATCATATTTGTCCCGGTCGCCGAAGAAAAATTTGGAGATGCTCCACCCCCCTTCGAACTGGTATTCCGGGAAAAATCCGTAATAGACTTCATATCTTCCCGCGGGCAGGGACACCGCGTCGCGGTATTCCCGCAATTTGCGGCTTTTCCATTTGGAATTGGCGTCGGTAAGCTCCCAGACCATCTCCCGGGTATCGGCGTTCAGAATCCAGGCGTTGGAGGCGATCCAGTGGCGGCTGTGGCGGTGGGCGCCGACGGCTTCGATGCTGATTTCCTGGGGATTGTCGAGCACGAAACCGGCAAAACTGATCTCTTCCGGCTGGATGCGCTCTATCTTTACCAGGGCTTCCTGCGCCCGGGCCTGCGGCATTCCAATGGCCAGGCTGGCAGCAAGGATCAAAATTCCGGTTAAATTCCTTTTAAACATGATGTTTCTCCCGTGTCGATACACTGGATACCATGGCACATTCCCGCGCAAAAGCGGCTGAAAAACAGTTGCATAAACGGGATGAGGCGGGAATTGTTTCTGGCAATTTTTTTGCGTGAGTTTTTCCCGATCATCGGGTTTCATGCCTCATGGTTCGGAATTTCCACCCACATGGCCTGGAAATCTATGCTTTTCATTTGAATTTAACCTGAAATCGCGTAAGTTTGTAACCTTTGGAGCGGGCTCAAATCAAACAGGCTGTATTGGGAATGGAAAAAAGCGATAAGCGGGAACTGGTGCGGCGGGCAAAGGCTGGCGATGAGCAGGCCTTTACGGAGCTGGTAAATCTCTACAGCGAGCGCATTTACAACCTGGCCTTGCGCATCCTGCGGCGGCGCGACGACGCCGCGGACGTGCTGCAAGAGACCTTTATCAAAGTGC
>WYBG01000407.1 GCA_011526015.1 Deltaproteobacteria bacterium
TCGGCCGTATTTCTGATTATCCCTATCAGCAGATCACCGATCTGCTACCAGCCAACTGGAAAACAAAATTCAAAAAATAATCCGCCGCCGGGAATTCGTCAAGGTGTAGTTCACCGAGCGGATACGCATGTGCTTCAATACTCTTACATTTTGGTTTCTGTAATTCTCCGCTATAAAATTTATGGATTTCCAACCTCTCCTCTGGGTTTAAAAGAAATTCTGCCTCGAGTTTCGTTGGAATTGAATCGTCCAAGATAACTTCTTCTGGGAGATCAGTGAATTCACATATTATCGTTAAATCCTTTGGATCACCACTTTTTGATGCATCATCTTTGTCTGGATCGGTATCGTTAAGGAAAATATCGAGTGCGTCCAAAATTGTGGATTTACCCGCATCATTCTTTCCGATCAGGGCAGTTATTTCCTCAAAGTCAATTGATAATTCACGCTGAAAACAACGGAAATTCCGAACTCTTACTCTTGCAAGTTTCAATTTACCCTCCTTAACAAGCTTTAGTGTAATACTTTTGGACTTATCTCCTAAAGATTAAGGAATTACTAAAATTCTAACAAAGCCATAAACCTCTTCCACAAATACTCAGCCGCTTCTTGCACATATAATTTTTTATCCGGAGTTTGTCCGTAATGAAATCCCATGCCGGAAGGTTGTAGAAAAATTTCATGCCCGTCGTCAGCAACCGTGATCCAATCGTTCAAGGAATTGTCATTATTAAGGTCAAACTGTCCCTCACTGTAGGCTATCTGATTGTCAGACATCATCCCGCCAATCCAGATTTTGCATTGCGCTTTTAAATCGCCTTCAACATAAACTTTGCTCACGAATTTAAAATTGTGTATTTCCGTGAAATCAATATCGACTTCCGAATAGGCTTTCTTAAGTTCTTGTAAGCCTCTGTTAAAATATTCTTTGATGTAGGTGAAAGCTTCTTTCAAATATTTGTCTTTTTCTAACCGGGAAATCTTTCGTTTAACTTTTGGTATGGGGATACCAGGAATATTGAATTGTTCTTCACTCTTCGATGGTAAAGGTAAAGAAGGGTTAATTGCGGCAGTAGCTTTTGATTTTTCCATTTTCGCTAATACCGCACTAACAATTTCTTCCACGCTCAATTGTCTTAAATCAAGATAACCGATTGTCCCCGGGATGGCTGGTAATGTTGTATCATCCAATTTTACCGGCAGGATATACTCTTTATTTTCTCGAAAAGCACGCGCCTGGGCATTTTTTCGCTCATGAGTTGTCCAGGCTTTTTCAGCATAATGTTTGGAGATCAGCATGATACAAAACTGTGCCTGGTTGGAGTAAACGTCCGCCAGGTATTCGTATAAGTCTTTTCCCCACAAGTTTGCTTGTTCAAATTCATCATAAAAAACTTTTAGGCCATGAGTTTCCAAGCCTTGTGCAATTTGTCTTGCGGCATTCCTGTCTTCACCGGCAAACGAAATTGCGACGTTATACTTATATTCCATTTTAGTTCATTCCTTTGTTTCCAATATCACCGGGCGAACACCTCAAATTTAAGTTAGCTTCCCGATAGTAATTATTGTCGGCCAAAATAAAAATCTGCTTACGTTTTTTCAAGCAAAAACGTCCTTCAGAGATTATTAAATGTTTGACTTTACGTTTAAGAGATTTTCAGGAGGGGGTAAAAAGTCAATTATCTTTTTTTGCTATCTGTGGAGAATAGTTAACGAGGCTTTCCTTAACTATATTTTTACACGCATAACTTAGTATTAAGCATTAGACTTCGCTCATTTCATGTTCCTATATTTAGGAAAAACTTCCTGAATATAGGAATTTTTCAGGCATGTTCCTAAATAGTAGGAACATCGAAATGGAATTTCCATGACTAAGGGCGTAACCATATAATACCGGAAAACCCTACTTCAACGAATTGTTACCTGACGGCGTAAATCTATGATAAAGACACAACTATATTCTTGGTTTGACAAAAGTTAGTAAATCAACAGCCATTATGTCATCAGTGAAGATTTAAAATCCCACCCAATTCTCCTCCCAAACCCGGCATAAGAACCGAAAGGAGGAGAACATGTTTGACTCACTACAGAAACAAGCGGATATTATAGCCAAAGGTAACCCCGATCTGAAGCAGGACATACTCGCAATGTCGTTCGACAGTTATCAGCGCGCGCTCAAACGAGGCAAGACGCTTTCCATCGGAGAGCTTGTTAACCTCATGAAACACCGCGCGTGCGGACTACGCTCGGGAGCCAGACTCTCGTTTGGTAACCTATCAAACCGAACGACCCAGGATGTCTATCACAAGCGGAACTACTTCAACGGAATCGTTGAACTTCTTTCACTGGAGTTCGACGACATCGAAAACCCCGGCGACGGGAAAGGTGTATTCAATCTGATGGCGTCCACCGGGGATTTTGTCGATACCGTGTTGTGTAATATCGAGTTCCAGCGGTATTTGAGTATGAAAAGCGCGTTGAACCGGAGGATATTGGAGTTGAAGTACGATAGGTATAATCTGAAAGAGATTTCTGAGAAGACCGGGGGGGTGATCAACCGGGTGCAGCGTTCAATTAATTCGCCGGGAACTGGATGTTATGGAGGCGGATTTTGTGGTGCATTTTGGGCTTCAGTAGCCGGGTTTGCAAAAGGGTACATTTTCTATATAATACCGGTATTTTATAGAAATTGTACCCTTTTTGAATAAGGTTAGATGTCGGCGCCAATTCGGCATGTAAATAATTTTACAGAATTCTACCTTGAAACACTACTTAATGTAAATCATCTTCTTTGTGGAGGTAAGCTCACCCGCCTTAATTTGGTAAAAATAATTCCCTGAAGGCATGACTTTGCCAGAACTATCAGTTCCATCCCAAACCACTGAATATTCTCCGGTAGTTTTATAATCATCAACCAAAGTCTTGACCAATTGACCTAAGGTATTATAAATTTTCAATTCTACGCGTGATGATGGCTGAACTACATATTCGATAGTTGTTACCGGATTGAACGGATTGGGATAATTCTGGTGAAGTGAAAATTGAGTTGCCGGAGACTCATCAGTCTCCGGTTCAACAGGATTGGGCGAGTAGGATACCTTTTTCAAAAGCCAACCTTCCGGATCGATGGTTAAATTCATCGGTTCAAACTCCAAGGAAAAACTAAAATCTTGTACCTGCAGACTGTCCCAAACAGTAATAGTAGTATCTGATTGGCCATTGGACAGTTGAATTTCAATCGGCATCTTATAGGTAAGAGAATCTTCCTGTTCTAAATGAAGCGTGGTTTGATAGGGGCCAGTACCACTATTTTCCCAATGATATAGATAGTGGGGGCGTCCTTTCCGATATATCCACTGCTCAAAGAACCAATCCAGATTCAGGTTAGAAGTTGTTTCACAAACCTCTCGAAAATCGTCCGTCGAGGCAGCCTTATATTTAAAATCAGGATGATTGGCGAAGGAATAGAGACAGTTGAAAAAATTCTCATCTCCCAATACTTTTCTGAGCATGTGTAATACCCAGGCGCCTTTATAATATACCGTACCGCTAAAAAGCGAGTCAAAATGGGTGGTGTCGTGTACAAAAACAGTCCCGCTAAAATGTCCGGGATCAAATTGATCCATGAGTTCAAGATAAGCGCTTTGCCCCTGCGTATGTTCAATCCACAAGGCATGACAATAGGTAGCAAAACCTTCACTTAACCATACTTCCGACCAGCTTTTCATCGTAACACAGTCGCCAAACCAGTGATGAGATAACTCATGGGCCAAGACGAACTCCCAAAAGAGGGTACCATCTATAAACCAATGTGAATAAGTCGTAATGGTCTGGTTCTCCAAAGCACCGGGAAAAGGTGCCAGCGCAACTCCATATTTCTCATTGAAAAATGGATATTCATCAAGAATTGAAGCATAAAATGCTATCATTTCAGGTATGTTTGCAAAATCAATCTGCGCAAGATTGACCAACTGTGGATAAACAAAATATTGGAGAGGAAGAGTATCCTGAGCGGCGGATACATATTCATCAGTTAGAATGGCATATTCACTGATTGCCACTGAAACCAGGTAGGCTGCAATGGGATAATTTGTTTTCCAGTTGAAAGTGTGCGTTCCATTTAGATTGTCAATCGTCTCAACAAGCAGGCCGTTAGAAGCGACCACGAGGTTGGCGGGAACCGTCACCTTGATAGCAACGGAATCGGCTTTATCGTTTAGATTATCTTTGCAGGGCCACCAGGTCGAGGCGCCGTATGGAGAACTAAGAGAGTAGATTACAGGAATCGATGGATTAATCTGGGTTTCCCAACGCCAGCGTTCCGGATCACCTTCAGCCGGATTACCTTTATAATAAATTTCTAATACAAAATAATCACCGTTATTGATGGCATTGTTTAATTGAATGGTGACAAGATGATTAAAACGGGAGTAGGGCAAATGCGATGTGCCCTGTCTGATAGAATCAATCTCCATATTGTCATAGAGGTTAATATCAATTTGCTGCAAATTATTGGTTAAACTCTTAGCGTGGATGGTGGTTTGACCGGTAATTTCTTCTGTCTGCGGGAAGACTTCGATATTTAATTCATAAAAGGTAATATCAAAATCACTCTGGCTTTCGGTGCTTCGAAAGTTAATTACTGAGTTTGTCTGATTAGAATGTTCTAATTCCGGAACGTTTAAATGATTCTCAAATAAAGTTACTTCTTCCGTCTGGGCTAATAATTGAAGTGATAAAAAAATGGCCATCAATGTCAATTCAATCGGTTCTTTACTCATGAGTTCTACTTACCCGCCGCTTTTCGCTGTCCAGTGAGAATCGCCAATACAATCTGCGCCTTGAACTCCGCGGTAAAATTCCTGCGTTTGGCCATTGACAGTCTCCTCATTTTATTAGAATATAATCAACTAAGGCGACTGTCCAAAATCAGGCGACCAGTATAGAAAACGCTCTTATCAATCGATTTTAATCTATAGTTTTTCAGAAAAATAATTCCATGGCAAAATGATTCAAACCCTTACATCAAACATTATTTTGCCATTCAATCATTTTGCCTTTATCACCAGGCTCAGATTAGCCGGCCTGAAGCATTGCAAGCCGGGAAAATAATTTTCTGAAAATCTATATACTAAAAAAATTTCATTTCAGAATTGTCAAATGAAAGTTACACTCGCAGCATGTTTTAGTCAAGAAATTGGATTTAAAAAGGGGGCAGTTTCTATATAATACCGGTATTTTATAGAATTTGCCCCCTTTTTGAACCTAAAAAAATTGAGGTGAACCACCCTTTTTCTAAACCGCTAACGCTTTTGATACACTATCGAATTACCAGTGGTATCGAAGGCTATATCACGGATTTTTTCCTGAGCCACGCCCGATAAGTTCATTTTACAGCGTGGCCAGCAGTTACAAGAGCGTCCGCGAATTGCCGTCTTGTATTGACATTGACGCAGTACAGAAGGTGAGAGTTGAGTTAAAATTTAATAGCGACGTTTGAGGAGTGTGAAACACCTCAGACAATTTTTCATATTTTCCCTTCCGGGAATCGTCAATCTTTTATCTCTTCAAACCGCCCCTGAAAGAATCTGAGTTTTTCGGGTTCGTAAGTAAAACGGAGACCTTTTATATTATGTCGCTTATCGTAAAGTTTTATTATCCCATCGGCAACGGCTCTCATGTGGTCCCGGGTATAAACACGGCGGGGTATTGTCAAACGAACAAGTTCCAAAGCAGGGCGATAGTTCTTACCGGTTTCCGGATTACGGCCCTTGCTGACATTTCCCCGTTCCATCGCTCTTACTCCTGTTTCGATAAATATTTGCGCAGCAAGCATTTGGGCCGGAAACCGGTCTTGATCGATGTGAGAAAGGAATTGACGGGCATCCAGAAATATGGCATGACCGCCGGGAGGGATAACAATGGGAACCCTTGCTTCCTGAAGAAGTTTCCCTAAATAAGCGGTTTGTTCAATGCGGGAGTTAATATAGGCGTCGTTAACCATCTCTCTAAGACCCTGGGCATGTGCAGCCATATCGCCGGCAGAGGTGCCCCCGCTGCAATAAGTCCCCTCGAAAAGTTGCAGCATTTGAAGAGCCTTTCTATACCATTCTTCATTATCCCTGAACAAAAGACTTCCGGATAGATTGCTGAGCATATCCTTTTTGCTGGAAATGGTAGCTCCGTCGCCGTAGCTGAACATCTCAAGAAGAATGTCGCGAACAGGAACATTTCGATAAGCAGGATCTCTTCTCTGTATAAAACAGGCATTTTCGGCGCAACGAGTAGCATCAAAAAAGACCGGAATATTTCGTGGTTTACAGAATTGATATACCTCTTTAATATTATCCATAGAAACAGGCTGCCCGCCTGCCATATTTACATTGAACTCAAATGAAACATAGGCAAGCTTTTTCCCTTCGTTGGAAGCTCTCTCGTATAGAGCGTTAAGTTTTTTAAGATCAATATTTCCTTTCCAGGGGAATTCAGAGGTGGTTTGATGCGCTTCATCGATAATAACATCTATAAAAATACCGCCGGCCATTTCCTGGTGAAGCTTGGTGGTGGTAAAATACATATTGCCTGGAACATAATCACCGGGTTTGATGAACATTTGCGACATGATGTGTTCAGCAGCCCGCCCTTGATGAGTTAAAATGATATATTTATAACCGTAGGTTTCCTGAGAAGTCCTTACAATTTCGTAATAGGAATCCGGGGTAGCAGGAGTTTCCCGGGCATCCAAATACGCTTTCCATTGGTCTATACTCATGGCGCTGGTTCCTGAGTCAGTAAGAAAATCTATCGTTACATCTTCCGACTTCAGAAGAAAGGTATTATAGCCGGCTTCCACGATCGCTTTATAACGTTTTTCACGATCTTTCATACCGATGTGCTCAACCGCATGAATAACATAAGGTTCACAAGTAAAAAAATACTCCTTAAGCTCCGGGATTATCCATTCAAAACGCGCTTCATAGTGATATTTCGGTTCATTGACAGAATCAAGCGGGGTAATATTTTCTCTTTGCTCATACAGCTTAACGATTGCCCCGGCGATTTGCTCAAGTTGGCTGTTCATAAATGCCCGGCGCGGGATAAGCACTGGCAGCAAGGCACTTTTTTGATAACTGCCTTCAAGGTGAGCGCGTATGCCGGAGGTAAGATATAAAGCGGATGCTAATGTATGGGCTGAATCGCCGTTTGAATTTTTTAAAAATTCATCCGAATGAAGGTAAACACCATTGAGCCCCCTGGTAAACGGTACTTTGCCTTGCTCAAGTATGTCTGCAAATTTGGAGACCTGGTAATCAATCCATTCAGCGTGGAGATCATCGCACATTTCCTTCAATCCTGTGGCAACAACTTCCATGGTTCTTCCGGCCATTCCCCCGTAGGTATGAAGTCCCTCAAAAACGACGACATTGTTTTGATACTTTTCATGGTCTTCAGCGTTGTTAGTAGCCAAAAACCCGCCCACATTACTCATCGCATCCTGACCGGCATCAAAAAGAATGGTATGGCAGCAACTTGCAATTTTTTTGATAACATCACTGATGGGCTTATTTTCAAAAAATGGGTCATGCTTAATTAAGTAAAACGCCAGTTCAACGATGCAAGAGGCATTCAATACCAGTTTCGTGTCAAAAGAATCAACGATATCTTTAATTGCAGATATGTTTTTGAAAGAGATGGGACGGTAACCTTCGCCTTGAATATCGATATAAATGAAAGGAACTTTTCCTTTATTTTTTTCTAAAAATTCGGCCAGCTTTTCTAAATTAATATTTCCCGGATAAATCCGATCTTCATTAAAAGGGAACCGGTGATACTCGCCGCCAAAAGCTTTAACAACTTCGGATGGTACAGCGGTAGTTCCTCCGACAATTTTTCCATCAGAAACATAGACCGAACAGAGCAATTTTACACCGCCAAAACTGTTGTGTATCGGACAAACGTACTCTATCCCAAAAACCTCCTGAACTGCCCCGGTTAACCGGTAAAAATTTCTTGCCCCGGCATAAGCCTCATCGCCAATAAAAAGATTGCCTATCTGTTCCTGGCTCATAGCCGAGCTACCCTGCGTAACCATATCAAACGCAACATAATTGGCAGATAATACTCCAACATTAAAATAAGCATTTCTCAAAAGTTTTTTTCTCTCGGGCATGCTAAGAAACCCTATGTTTCTGATAGATTTGATTTTGTAAGGTTCATGTTTAGCCATGTTTTTTTCCTCTCACATCTTTTAGGTTGGTAATTATTTCGGGACTGACATTTGATATTTATATAGACGATTGTGCTTATTTGAATATATAGCTTCGTGTATTTTTTCACAAATATCTTTGTAGAATAATCTCCTTTAAGGCATAACCCTCAACCGACAGTTAACTCAAAGCACAAAGGCCGAATTTTACACCATAAATACAGTATTAATCTATATTAAAAAACTCATTTTCAGATTCAGAATTGTCTATTGAAAATTACGGTTCAGGAATGTTTTAGTCAAGAGTGGATGTAAAAATACAGCCCTGAAGAATACCTTTTGGCCAGAAGCCGCTTATATCAAGAAAAAAGGCTAAAATAACGCGAAAAAATTTTTTTCATACCTGCGTGAAACACTTATGTAGCAAATGTTTCACAGGTATTCTTCAGGGCTGGTAAAAATAGACGGTTTTTAGGGTTGCTGATTTAATTATTTCCCGATTTCAGTATTTTGGTATGTGATATGCACGCCTTTGAACTTATCCCCCAACCCCCTTCTCTTACAAAGAGAAGGGGGAGAAAAGCTCCCCTCTCTTTCCAAGCTAATCTTTACCCACATTTTTTCATTCGTCCCTACGGGACTACCCTTTAAACCGTTATTCGGCCCCCGCGATGAATCGCGGGGCTATTTTCATTTATCCCAGCGGGATATTTTTCTCAGGAACAAAGTTGTTTGTCTCGTAGAGACAACCGAGAATAGCCCCGATATTCATATCGGGGAACATTAAACAGGCAATCCCCTGCAAAGTCCCGTAGGGACGGTTGAAAGCTACCCTTTCTTTTCCCCCTTCCCCACAAAAAATGTGGGTAAAGATTAGCTTTCCAAGAGAGGGGCCGGGGGTGAGTTCTGGCGGTGCCTACAAACCCTATACCAAGTTTCCCAAATCAGGAAGTTATTTTATCTGCGTCACTTAGTAGTATTTTTTTATACCAGGTTACGCGCTGATGTTATCAGTCAGCGGGCGGAACCTGATACGTTAGACCATCTATTATAATGGAGATTTCACCAAACGAATATCGTCGATCCAGATATTCCCTCGCCCATTGATAACAAGGTTAATCTTTACATTGTCAGGGTTTTCACCTTTTTTTAGCAAGAAAGGTGTCTCCTGCGAGTTCCATTCCTGGCTCCCAGATAGCGGAGAGTGGAGCGCACGAGAGAAAAATTCACCTTTTCCGGGAAAATGGCACCACATTTCGAGATACACCTGTCCTTCGACATTGTCAGTGCGAAGCCTGGCTTGATAAATTAATAGTGAACTCTCGATGTCAATATCCCCTGTTTCATAGAGTCTTACGGTAGTAGGCTCATTCGCAACTATGTGCAATGAACCATTTCCATCACTTGTTATTTCTTTGTCGATTTGAACACCTGACTTGGTAATAATTCCTTCCATGCTGTCGATAGGATAATGTTTTACTTCTATAGTTTTTACTGATTGCTGGGAGCAAGCAGATAGAAGGATTATGATTACGCATAAAAAATAGATGATTAATCCTCTTCTAATATTATTCATTGTCTTTAACTCCTTTGTTAGATCAACATCGCAGATCAGGCGCGGCTATGTACCGTAAACCACAACAATTTCAAATTATCGTTCGCAATCATCCATTTGTGAGAAAAAAACAGAAAAGGGGGCGGCGGATTGGAGGGTTACACCCTTCGGTAAATTGCTGCTTGACTAAAACACCTGCCCCGCGTTAACTTTTGTTTACAATCCTGACGGTAGTTTTTGATCCTCCCGGGCGGTAACGGGAGCAAATTACTTAAACAACAGAGAACAATGAAGACATCTAATTCCAGCGAAAAGAAAGTGGAACTACTCGCCAGCCACTATCAAAGCACCTTTGAATTAACGCATCAGATGTGGCAGTTGCGAAACCGGAAATTCATTATCCTTCTGATTACGATGGGATTTGCGACTCTGCTGACGTTCGCCACTCCGGAGACGAATTCATTGCTGGTGGATATTATCGCCAAGGTTTTGAATGTTTCCGATCCGGCGCGTGTGGCTGAGTTGAGAGGAAGTTTCCCTTTTGGCTTGATACAAAGTATTCTTCTGGTCGCCATTCTGTATCTCATGGTGAATTTACATCATCACTCGCTAACAGTATCTCGAAATTACCGATACCTGGGAGAGCTGGAAAAGGAGATAAGAGAAATTCTTGAGATCGGGAAAGGAAAAGTGTCTTTTACCCGGGAAGGTAGTTTTTATTGGGAGAACCGGGGAGAAATACTGGGATTCGTGAAGTGGATTTATATTGTATTGTTGGGAGTATTGTTAGTTTTATTCCTGGCTGGCAAATTGACAGACGATTTTCAGCAAGGTTCGATACTTTTTTCCATAGTTGATTCGGCCATCGGCCTCATCATCATCGTGTTTTATTTTTATTATTCGAGATCAGCGGTTCGGTTGGATCGGCCTTCGGAGAGTGTCAGGAGCGCTAAAAAGTGAGATGGTTAACTTAACACCTTTGAAAGAGGGTCTATAGTTTTTCAGAAAAATAATTTCTACGGCAAAATAATTCCATGGCAAAATGATTCAAACCCTTACATCAAACATTATTTTGCCATTCAATCATTTTGCCTTTATCGCCAGGCTCGCAGTAGTCGGCTTGAAGCATTACAAGCCGGGCAAATAATTTTCTGAAAATCTATATATCCCAAATTTCAATCCATATCTACATTTAAAGACACCCTGCGTCAAAGGCTTCAAAATCTGGCTGAACGTGCTCTCATACATTGGAAGCGATGGAATATGATGATGTGGAAGTGACCAAGCCCTACCAATGATAAAGGTGTTGATGTAGTGGCAACTGTTACAATATGCCGGAAATCGCAGTATATATGACCATATCGTTATTGCCCTGAATACCGGCGTGCGTCTCAGCGAAGTGTGTAATTTAACCTGGCCAAACGTGGATCTGGTCCATAAGAACCGTCAAGTTGTTTGGTAAAGGATCGAAGGAAAGAACCGTACCGATTCCCGATATGCTTCACGAGTATCTATCTAAACGAAAACAACTCTCAGGCTATGTTGTACGGGGCAGTAGAGACATCCGGACCGTTTCGAGAGCATTTCGACATTTAGCGGATAAACTGGGGTTGGCTGGTTTTACCTTCCATAACTTGCGGGATACATACGCTTCCTGGTTGGTACAGCAGGGAGTCAATCTGAAAGTCATCCAGGAACTGCTCGGCCATGAATCTATTCAAACAACGATGATCTACGCGCATCTTGCTCCCGATTCCCGGTTTGCCGCGGCAAAGGTAATAGATCGCCACCTAAACCAGGGGAGTCATTTTCAAATCAGGGAAGTCTTTCAAGGTGTGTTTTACGGAAGCGCATCAATCGCTTCATAACCTGCCGGATGAACGTGTTACCAATATGTTACCAACGGGCATGAAAACCAAAAAAATAGGGCTGGTCAGGAAATTTTCGACCAGCCCTAAGTTATTGTTTTTCCTGTGCCCGAGGCCGGACTCGAACCGGCACGGTGAGTATCCCACCGAGGGATTTTAAGTCCCTTGCGTCTACCTATTCCGCCACCCGGGCTTCTCGATGTGTTCGAGTGTTGAAGTGTTCATGTGTTCGTGTACTCAAGTAGTATTTGCCTTCACATACATGAACACTCGAACACTTGAACACCTGTTTAAACCAATAAAAAAAGCACTTGCGGTTACCCAACAAGTACTTTTCTATTTTGAGCGGGAGACGGGACTCGAACCCGCGACCCTAACCTTGGCAAGGTTATGCTCTACCAACTGAGCTACTCCCGCGTTCGTATATCTTTTAACGTGGGCAAATATAACATCTCCCCATGGGGATGTCAAGATATGAAATTGAAAATAACTTACTCCGCAACGATCCCGCGCAGCGCATCGCCCTCCAGTATTTTCGGCAATTCCTCAAACGGAATTCCCTCGCGCTTAGTCAAAAAGGAGATCAGCATGGGTATGTTTACTCCCGAAACAACCCTGGTATCGGGGAACTCCCGGGTAAGCATCTTGGCAACGGTCCAACAACTTCCCCCGCGTAAGTCCACCATGGCAATGATCTGCCGGGACTCGTTTCTCTTCAGGGTATCGGTGAGATTTTGCAGAATCATCCCAGGAGCCATGTTGTCGTTGCTGAAAGGGTAGAGGAATTCGGTGTGTCCCAGTATTTTTTGTACCGCATTGACCAGCTCAAACGCTAAAAGGCTATGGCAAATGACGATCCCGGATACCATTATTCAAAATCCTTGTCTAAAAAATCACGGGCTTTCAGACGCTCCAGGTGTTCTTTTTCCCGCAGTTTCATTTTTTCGATCAGGCGTTTGTTGAATTCCGTGGGGGTATGGTGGCCGTAGATTTTAAGCTGCTGGTTCATGGCTATGGTTTCGGCAATCACGGTAATATTCTTCCCGGGGTGAATGGGTAAAATCACCAGGTCCAAATCCACCCCCAGAATATTGGTAGTCAGTTCGTCCAATCCGGTGCGATCGTAATCTTCTTTGGGATCAAACTCTACCAACTTGACCACCACTTCAATGCGTTTGTGTACCCGCACCGACCGAATCCCGAAAATATGCCGGATGTCGATCAGTCCTACTCCCCGGATTTCCATGATGAACTCGGTAGGATCCCGGCCTTCACCCATCAGGATATCTTCCGCCTTTTTCGTGATCACCACCAGGTCATCGGCTACCAGGCGATGCCCCCTTTCTACAAGATCGAGGGCGATTTCGCTTTTCCCAATGCCGCTGCGCCCGGTGAAGAGCATCCCGATGCCGTACACATCCACAAGGGTTCCGTGAATCGTGGTAACCGGGGCAAAAATTTGATGCAAATAATCACTAAGCAAATGGGAGAATATCGTTGTCGCATAACTGGAGCGAAAAACGCCAATATGGTGCTGGTCGGCGATGTCGATAAGATCCTGGGGAACTTCGTTGGATTCGGTGATAAATATACAGGGAATGTCGAATCGAAGTACTTTCACCAGGGCTTCCTTCCGATGCTGGTCATCCAGGCTTTTGAGATAGCGTATCTCCGTATTACCCAGAATCTGTACCCGGTGATAGGTAAACAGTTCCAGAAATCCGGCCAGCGCCAACCCGGGGCGATGAAGCTCGCTTTCGGTGATCTCCTTTTTCAGCCCTTCCGCGGAAGTCAACAACTCTAATTTCAGCTTCTTTTGAGTATCACGGAAAAGCTGCCCGATGTTTAAAACCGGCCTGTTCATGGTTGCAATTCCCTGAAATTATCAGTACAAAATTAAAGAACTATCTTCCGGGAGCCAGGTTCCGGGATCCAACTCCGCCAAAGAAATCAATCGCTGATCCTTCGCGGGGGGCGTCACCGGAACTGTCTCCGATAGCCTGACCCCGGCGACAGAAATGTGGCCCCGGTTCCTGGCGAACAGGGTACCCGAAAAACAAAAGGGGATATCATGAAGATATCCCCCACCAGCAAAAAAGGTTAAAGGAACTCACGCAGAATTCATTTTGTCTTTCTCTTTGGTGCGCATTTTTTGTTTATGTTTTTTAAGCTGGCGTTCTGCTTTATCTAAAATCAAGTCAAAAGACTTCCGCAAATCTTCCGAAACTTCTTTGAGCACAATATGGCCGTTATTGACGTTGATGATCAATTCCACGTACCGCGCTTGTTTTTCCCAACCCAAAATGACTTCCATATCGACAATGCCCTCGTAAAACCGGTTGAGTCTCTGGCTCTTTTCTTCAATGTACCCTTTCAGGTCGTCCTGAAGTTTGAAGTGCCGGGCAGTGATAATGAGATTCATGAAGACCTCCTTTGAGTTAGGTTTAGGGGTTCTTATCGGCCCTGGGATGGGCTTGACGGTAAACCTTTTTCAACCGTTCCATGCTAACGTGGGTATAAACCTGGGTAGTGGACAGACTTTCGTGCCCCAACAGTTCCTTGACAACCAGTAAATCCGCTCCCCGGTCCAATAAATGGGTGGCAAAGGTGTGGCGCAATACGTGGGGACTTAAATGCTCCTGCTCGGAAAGCTGCATCATGTAACGTTTGGTCATATTTTGCACTGCCAGGGGGTACAACTTTTTTCCCTCCTCATTTACGAAAATGATCTGGGGATTTTCGCTGTATTTCACAATCTCCCGGCGAATTTCCAGGTAGGCCAGCAGGGCTTTTTTGGCATAAGTTCCCAGGGGAATAAGGCGCTCCTTTTTCCGCTTGCCCAGCACCCGCAGGTATTCGTTCGAGAAATCAATATTCCGGTGCTGTAGATTCAGAACCTCTCCCAGCCGCAGCCCGCACCCGTATAATAATTCCAGGATAGCCCGGTCGCGCAGCCCCGCAAAGCTGTCATCGGGAGGCAATTCCATTAATTTTCTTGCCTGATCGATACTGAGCACGGTAGGCAATTTGCGATCTTTTTTAGGCCCGCTCACCGCCAGGGCAGGGTTTGCCATAACGATCCCGTTTCTTAACAAATAACGGAAAAAAGATTTTACTGCGGAAAGTTTTCGTGCAATGCTGCGCTTTTCCAGTCCCGACTTCAGCAAAAATCCTAAAAAATTCCGAATGAGGTATGCATCAACATCTGTTGCGGGGATGGCGCGGTTTTGATGATTGTGTTCTGCATATTCGATAAACTGAGAAAGATCGTTCCGGTACGCTTCAATCGTGTAATCCGAATATTGTCTCTGGTTATGAATATAATGCAGAAATTGGTCTAATTCAACCCACATTTTTCGACATCGTTGTGATGATTGGGCAAGTATTTTATCAATCGTCAACGTGAAACGTAATCCCGTAACTATTACGCATTACGTTCTACTCTTCACGTTTCCCTTTCTATAACTGCCTCCACCGCTTCCCGGTGCTTGCACTTCGGGCATTGGAGGTAGAAGCCGTCTTTGCGGGTGGTTTTTTCTTCCATCAAGGGGAAACCGCAACTGGGACAACTCTGCGCCCGGGGACGGTTCCATAAGGCGAATTTACATTTGGGATAGTTGTTGCACCCGTAGAATATTTTCCCTTTGCGGGATTGTTTCTGCACGATCTTACCGCCATCTTCCGGGCAGGCCACCCCGGTGCTGATGGGCCTGGTAAATTTACACTCCGGGTAACGGGAACAGGCCAGGAACTCCCCAAAACGCCCCCGTTTGACCACCATGGGGCTGCCGCAGTTTTCACACTTCTCATCGCTCTCTTTGGGCGGGGGAGTTTCCTCCAACGGGCGGGTGTTTTTGCACTCCGGAAAACCGCTGCACGCCAGGAACTGCCCGTTGCGCCCCCATTTCACTAACATCGGGCGGCCGCACAGGTCGCAAATTATATCGCTCTTCTTTTGCAGGGAGGATTTCAGATCCTTCACCTTCCCGGCTACCTGGTCCAGGGTCTGCTTAAAAGGGTGGTAAAATTCGTCCAGGGTATTTTGGT
Organism: Deltaproteobacteria bacterium; assembly: GCA_011526015.1. Classification (GTDB taxonomy): domain Bacteria; phylum Calditrichota; class Calditrichia; order RBG-13-44-9; family J075; genus JABWBP01. The sequence continues at coordinate 15,677 of WYBG01000407.1, forward strand.
AGGTCGATTGATTTTGCTCGATTTTGTCGAGCTCCTCCTCCATAAGCGCGGTGAACTTGACGTTGAAAATGTTCGGAAAATGGCTCACCAGCAAAGCATTCACGGTTTTTCCCAGTTCCGTGGGCGAAAGGGCGCGTTCTACTTTTTCCACGTATTTGCGATGGAACAGGGTGGAGATGATCTGGGCGTAGGTGCTGGGGCGCCCGATCCCCAAATTGTCCAGGGTTTTTACCAGAGAGCTTTCGGTATAGCGGGCCGGGGGCCGGGTAAAATTCTGTTTCATCAACAATTCCAGTAACTTCAGCACTTCTCCCGGGGAGATTTTTTTCGGCAGGTTGGCAGGCTGGTTGCCCTCTTCTTCCCCGCCTTCGCCGTTCTTCTCCTCCGCTTCCGGCTGGTAAGCCTGCAAAAATCCCCGGAAAATGACTACTTCCCCCTCGGCCCGGAACAGGTATTCCGCCGCCTGCACGTCGATAATAAGCCGCTCCGCGATGGCGGGCTTTAACTGACTGGCGACAAACCGCTTCCAAATCAGGTCATAAATTTTGAACTCTTCCGCAGAGAGATATTGTTTGATCTTATGCGGCTCGAATTCTTTGGAAATGTAGGTAGGCCGGATCGCTTCGTGGGCATCCTGGGCGCTTTTTTTAGTCTGATAAACATTCGGCTTGGGAGGCAGGTAATCCAACCCGTAAGTATCGGTAATATACTCCCGCACGCTTTGCAGGGCTTCGGCGCTGACCCGGGTAGAGTCGGTTCGCATATAGGTAATCAACCCCACTTCCCCTTTTTCTCCCACTCCGATGCCCTCGTACAGCTTCTGGGCGATGGACATGATCCGGGAAGTGGACATCCCGAAACGCCGCGCGGCATCCTGCTGCAGGGTGCTGGTGATGAAGGGCGCGGGAGGTTTTTTGGTGACCTTCTCGGTTCGGATGTCGGCGACCCGGTAGACCTCTTTCAGCAGCCGCTCGTAATGGGCCTTCGCTTCCTGCTCGTTGGGAATGCGGAATTTATTGGGTTCCAGGGTCTGGCCGCCGATTTTGATCAATTTGGCAACGAAGCTCTCCCGCGATTGGGTTTCCAACTTTGCGGCAATGGTCCAATACTCCACCGGCGTAAAGCGCCCGATCTCTTCTTCCCGCTCGCAAATGAGCCGCAGGGCCACCGATTGCACCCTCCCGGCGCTCAAGCCCTTGAAAATGGTGCTCCACAGGATCGGGCTGACCTGGTATCCCACAATGCGGTCCATCACCCGGCGGGCCTGCTGCGCCTGAACCCGGTCCAGGTCGATTTCCCGGGGATGTTCCAGCGCCTTCAATACCGCCGGGCGGGTGATTTCGTTGAACTCGATGCGGCGGATCGCGGAATTGACCGCTTTGATGCTGTCGGCAATAAAATAGGCGATAGCTTCCCCTTCGCGATCCGGGTCGGTGGCCAGCAATACCTCGCTGGCCTTGCCGGCCTGCACTTTCAGCTCCTTGATCACCTCGTTTTTCCCCTTGATGACCGTATATTCCGGCTGATACCCGTTTTCCACGTCCACGCCAAATTTGCTCTTCGGTAAATCGATGATGTGGCCGACCGACGCGGCGACTTTGTAATCCTTACCGAGAATTTTATTGATGGTTTTGGCTTTGGCGGGAGATTCGACGATGACTAATTTTTTTCCGTCGCTGCTGCCCATAGATTCGCAATGATTTATGTCGAAGTTGAACTTGCAATGATTATCGCCGGCAATGTGGAGTACCATCTCCGGCGTATTGCGTGGGGTATAAAATACGGTGACAACTCCTTACCCCCAACCCAATTGTTCAATTACCAATTGGCAATTGCCAATTTTTATATTCCCTCTCCGGGTTAGTTGATCTTATCGTTCCCGGGGTGATAAACCGAATCGGTTTTAAAATTACCGACCTCCTTCCCCAAAAGGATTTGGGATACCACGGTCTTTATTTCCTCCATATCCACCCGGTTCATTCCCATCAAAAAGCAGCGTTCAATGATCTGCTCCACCTGCAAGGGGTTGAGAATGCCCAGGGATTGAAGCTGAATAAGGTATCCGTAGGCTGCGGGGGTAAAGAAATTCTGTTCCTCGGAAATGAGAACGCGAATGGAAGGGGTGGTTCGGGGGAGCGATTTGGAGGCGGAAGGCGCCGGTTCTTTGTTCAAATTGGTGATAACCCACTCGACCGCGGTATGAATTTCCCGCTCCGTGTAGCCTTCTTCCAACAGCATATCGGATAATTTCTTCAAATCCAGGCCGACCGGGTCTGATGTTTGAGAAAGTTTTTTGATCAAAAATTCGATAATCTCATTTATTCGTTCTTGCATAGCCTCTCCTGCGCCAAATATAACCATTTGCCGGCAAAAGTCAATCTTAATTTTCCTGAAGCCAATTTAGTGGAAATCGTCTTGAAATATTGCCAGAAATATCACATTCCCCGAATCGGCCTTGCACCGGGCGCCCTCCCGGGGCTGATTTCCCGGGAAGAATTTTAATTTTTATTTGGTTGTGAATTACTTAAAATTGAAATTCTATCGAGTTGGATGGCGAATATTACGCGTTATTGAGTATCGAGCATCGGGCATTAATAAAACCGGCAGGCGAAAAGGATTATTTCGTACTCATGTTCTACATTGTCATCATCTCGATTTCACTGGCGCTATCGTTTTTCTTTTCCGGCACGGAAACCGCTTTCGTTTCCGTGAACAAAGTACGGATAGAGTTATGGCGGCGGCGCAACGACCGGGTAGCCGCGGTGATCCATAAGTTTTTGGAAAAGCCGGAAACCTTCCTATATACCACCCTGATCGGCAATAATATCGTAAACGTCGCGTTTGCCTCTTTTGCCACCATTTATTTCAATGAATATTTACTGATCGACCCGGAAATCAGTTGGCTGATCATGGTCTCCGCCGCCGTGCTGCTCGGGGAGATCATCCCCAAAACCCTTTTCCGCAGCCTGGCCGATTGGGTGATACGGAAAATTGCCTATCCGTTGTACCTGTTTTACTACTTCTTGTTCCCCATCAGCGTGGTGGTCAGCCGAATTGCGGAACAGATTCTCTCCTTGTTTGGCTCCCCCAAAGGAGAAGTTCGCCAGTTCTATTCCGAGAAGGATATCGAAATTCTGCTCCGCGAAAGCCGGGATGTGGTGCGGCGCACCGCCCCCGAAGAAGGCGGGTATTTGAGCGGCATCCTCAGCCTGCGGGAACTTTGGGTGCGCGAGGCCATGGTGCCCAGGACTGAAATTATCGCGGTTCCCAAAACCGTAACGATTAAAGAGTTAACCCGGGTGTTCGAAAAATCCGGCCACACCAAATTGCCGGTTTACGACCATTTTTTGGATGACATTGTCGGGGTGGTCTTTTTAAAAGACCTCTTCCTGGGCTATAAACGCATAGAGGAGATGCTCCGCACGGTGATGTACGTACCGGAAACCAAACGCTGCTCGGAACTGCTCTCCGAATTCAAGAAGAATAATACCACCATCGCCATTGTAATCGATGAATACGGCGGCACTGCCGGGCTGATTACCACGGAGGACCTGGTGGAAGTGCTCTTTGGCGAGATCGAAGACGAGTACGACGAGCAGGAGGTAATGGTGCGCAAGATCGACGAAAAGACCTACCGGGTGAATGCGCGGATCGAAATCGAAAAGTTAAACGAGCTATTGAATCTCCAACTCCCGGAAGAAGAGGAGTACGAAACCCTGGCCGGGCTCCTGCTCACCCGCTTCGGGCATATTCCCCGCCGGGAAGAAACGTTTGAGTATGAGAAAATCAAGATGACCGTTACCAGCGCCACCCGCCGGAAGATCAAGTGGGTGAAGCTGGTACTGCCGTAAGGGGCGGCGCGCTTCAACTGTTCGACAAGCATCCTTGCTTGTCGAACCAGGCGACGAACAAGGATGTTCGTCGCACCTGCCCCCCCGGATTAGCATTTTGATTTATCCCTATTCCGTATTATATTTGCGCCTGTTTGATTTGAAACGGTCGGGCGTTGATTGAGAAATTTTAATTTCCTGTTTAAAATCGCTTTATCCTTTTTCCTCCTCGGCTTTGCAGTATGGTACGAACACCTGACTTATAATTTTAGCCTCATTGCCTTGCTCGGTATCATTCTGCGAATAGAAAAAATCGCTTTGTTCCGGTTTCCCCGCCAGGGTTATTTCTTCGGAATTTTACTGCTGCTGATGTTCCTCTTCCGGGCCTTCAACGGCTATGGCAAAATTCTGCTGCAACTGCCCCTGAATTTGGCCCTGACCGACCAGGGGCTGCGTCTCTCGGCGATTTTTATTACCCAGGTGGTGTTAATTTTTTTGCTGTTCGGTTTGGCGATCTATTCAACAAAGCAGGGGGAATTTTTTTACTATCTTAAACGCCTGGATCGCCCCGGCAGCCGGGCCGCGGCAACGCTGCAACAACTGGCCCGCATCGGGCTGTACGCCCTGTATTTGCTGCCCGGGAGTTTAGATTACCGCAAAACCATCGCCGCCGACCTGCAAAGCGGGGCTGCGGAAAACCGCGTTTCTGCAATAACGAAGGCGAAAACGGCGCGGGAACAAATTTACCGCTTTATTTACGGCATTCTCCGCCGCAGCGAGGATGAATTTGGGGCATTTTTGGCCGTACGGCAGTCGCAACAAACCGTGCGCCCTCCCTCGGTTCTGAACCTGCGCCACCTGGCAATCGCGGTAATTGTCATCGGGCTTCACGCCAACCTGGTCTGGAAAGGGGTATAGGGTGCAGGGTACGAGGCAAGGAGGAGGAAGGAAGTGGGGTATATGGAAAGAAATATCAAGCTAATTTTGGAGTATGAAGGCACCGCTTACCAGGGATGGCAGTACCAGGAGAACGCGACATCGGTGCAGGAGAAATTAGAAGAAGCGATTTTGAAGCTCACCGGGGAGCGGGTGCGGGTTGCCGCTGCCGGGCGCACCGACGCCGGGGTTCACGCGCGCGGGCAGGTGGTGAATTTCAAGATTCAAAAAGATCTGCCGGCGCACAAAATCGAAATGGGGCTGAATGCACACCTGCCCCGGGATATCGCGGTTAAATCGGCGGAGGTGGTCAGCCCGCTCTTTAACGCCCGCTTCCAGGCAAAAAAAAGGGTTTACCAATACTATATTTCCACCCGGCGAACCGCCCTGGCGCGCAATTTCTGCTGGCAGGTATTCCACCAGCTCGATACTGCGATTCTCAATCCCCTGGCGGAGATGCTGCCGGGGGAGCACGATTTCGGGGCGTTTTCCCGGGTAGAAGTGCAAAGCAACCATAAAATGTGCTTCGTGTATGAATCGCACTGGATTCAAGAAAGAGGCCAGTTGATTTACCGCATCGCCGCCAACCGTTTTCTGCACGGGATGGTGCGCACCATCGTGGGAACCATGATCGACGTGGCGCGGGGAAAGCTGGCCCCGGAACAATTCCGGGAAATTTTCGAATCCCGTAACCGCCTGGCGGCCGGCCCCGCAGCCCCGGCAAAGGGACTGGTATTAGAAGAGGTGATTTACGAGTAAATTAGAGGCAGGAAGATGAAACATGCTGCGTAATACGTAATAAATACGGAATACGCATTACGTAAAATTACGCCTTGCGCTCCACCGTATCCGATTAGCGTTAAGTCACGAAACTAAAAGTTAAACCTGTTAACCATATGAGGTGAAAGCATGAAATTCTTCATAGACACCGGCAGCGTGCAGGAAATCCGCGAGGCCGCGGAATTGGCGGTATTGGACGGGGTAACCACCAACCCCTCGCTTTTGGCCAAAGAAAAGGGCAACCCCTTTGAAATCTTAAAAGAAATTTGTAATATCGTGCCCGGCCCGGTGAGCGCGGAAGTGATCGCCACGGACACCGCGGGAATGCTGAAAGAGGCCGGAAACCTGGTCAAAATCGCGGACAATATCGTCATCAAGCTTCCCACCACCAAAGAGGGGGTAAAAGCCTGTAAAGTGCTCTCCTCCGAAGGGGTGAAGGTGAACATGACCCTGGTGTTTTCCCCCAACCAGGCGCTGATCGTGGCCAAAGCCGGGGCGGCTTATGTCAGCCCTTTTATCGGGCGGCTGGATGACATCAGCAGCGAGGGAATGCAGTTGATCTCCCAGGTGGGGCAGATTTACGCCAATTACGGCTACGAGACCGAAATCCTGGTCGCCAGCGTGCGCCATCCCATGCACGTGGTGGAAGCGGCGCTGTTAGGGGCGGACGTCTGCACCATCCCGGCGAAGGTGCTCCACCAGATGTTCCAGCACCCCCTCACCGACATCGGCCTGGAGAAATTCCTGAGCGACTGGAAAAAGGCGAATGGGTAAATAGCGTGTTTTAGTGTTTTAGTGTGATGGTGACCATGGTCTCTTGCATGTTGAAAATCGAAAATCGGAAATCCGGCGGCGGTTTCCGTTTTCCGCTTTGGAAAATCCGCTTCCCGGGGCGGTGGGGCATTCTTTTCCTCATTCTATCCCTGCTCTCCTGCCGGGCGCAAAACGGATCCGAAAAAACGGCGAACGATTCGTCGGTGATCAATTCTGCGTTCGCCCAGACCGCCAACGGGCGGGAGA
>WYBG01000408.1 GCA_011526015.1 Deltaproteobacteria bacterium
ACCCTTTCTCCTGGGTCATTCCCGAATGTTTCTATCGGGAATCTATAAGTTTTAGGCCTGTGGATGCCCGATAAAGACATTCGGGCATGACAAAGGGGTGCAAGAACTTAGTGTTTGTCGCATTAGGCTTTATTGGAAATGAAAAATTAGACAGGATGCACAAGATGAAACAGGATAAAGAGGTCTGAAAATCAGTGTCTTCATATCCAGTAAATCCAGTCCATCCTTGCCTGCCCCGATTTGTCGGGGTCAAAAAGTTATTTCCTATACTCTATTGAATTTTTAGCATCTTCAGTGTCTGGGTATGTTTAGCAGATCGCAGACGGTAAAAATAGACCCCGCTGGCGGTTTGCCCCCCGGCGTTGTTAGCCCCGTCCCAGCGAACTTTGTAGAACCCGGCCTCCTGGTGTTCATCTACCAGGATTTTTACCACCTGGCCCAAAAGGTTGTAAATCGCGAGAGTGACCCTGCCCGCCTCGGGAAGCTGATAAGCAATAAAGGTTTCCGGGTTGAAGGGATTGGGATAGTTTTGCAGCAGGCGAAACTCCCGGGGGAGCAGCAGATTCATTTTTCCCAACTCCCCGTTGATGTAGGGTTCCGTCCCGATGAGCAGGGCAAAGCGATTTTCTTCCTGCGGCAGTATCTCCAACAGGGCGATCTCGCTGCCGGCCTCCAGCGGCCAGGTTGTACCGTATTTGCTATCATAGAACGCGGCACGGAAATTCTCCGGCAGCTTTTCCAGCCATTCCGGGCGCAATTTGACCGAGCGGGCGGAGCTTACAATGGTCAATTGCCAGGTTGCCCCGTCATTGTGATGAGGCCGGAAATCGGAGGAATAATCGGCCACGCGGGAATCCCAGTCCGGGTGATGGAAGAACATGGAGACGAAATCCTCTCCCATCACCGGGGGGGCGGCGTAATCCAGGGGGTCTTTTTCCGGCTGCGCCTGGGCGGCCATTCCGGCCACGGTTTTGGCGTAACGGTTGGCGGTGCGGGCGGTCAACAAAATTTTCCAATCGCTTTCCGGGTTGATTTTGGGCAGGGGACGCGGCGCGCCCGGCTTTCCCTGCGGGGAATAGCGGATGGCCACCTTGAAGGTGGTATCGTTGAACACCGCGTAACCGTTCCAGGGTTGCAGCTCGAAGTCGCTGGTATCCATCTGGTCGCTAACCAGCCCCGCGCCGTCGAAGCGGAAAGGTTGCAGCCCGGCGGAGTTTTCCACGTTTTCATCCCAGCTAATGGGGAAAGCGTAGGGGTTGCCGATCTGGTTCCAGCCCACCTGCAAGGTGTCGGTAACGCTCAGGTCGCCCTGAATGGTCTCCATTTGCGGGAAGGACAACTGCTGGGAGTCCACCTCTTTCAGGTACAGCCAGAAGGCGTTGCCCGGCTCGAAACGGCCGTATTCCCCCATGCCGTTCAGTTCCCCGAGGTTGTAGCACTCCCTGCCCACGCCGGAGGGGCGGGTGCGGAAAATCTTCCAGCGGGTATCGCTTTCCGGGCCAAGGCTGCTTAGAATGGCGCCGATGCTCTTATTGCTGCTGTTAAAGGGCAGCGAGAACATCAGCCACTGGTCTTTAGGCAGGGTTCTGGTGAGCGCCCCGGCGGGAACGGTGACGGATTTGAAGATGGTATCCGGGACATTCCGCAATCCGAAATTATCTATCACTTCGATGAAAAATTTCAGGGCTTGTTCATCGATGAAAGCGCCCGGAACGGTTGCGCGGTAGGTGGAGCCGGAAATATTTTCCATGATGACGGGGGAAGAAAAGCCCGAACCTTTTGCACTTTTGGCATACCTGAGCGTTACTGAAGAAATCGGTGCAGCGGCTGAAACGGTAGCGCGAACCTCCACATCCTGTTTGTATATGATGGTATCCGGGTCAATTATAATTTGTACGATTGTGGGAGTTGGGTATGCCTGAACAAGTTTTTGAATAGAATCTGCCAGTACCCCGTCCGAAACCGTCAACACCGCGGTATAGCTTCCCCCGGCCAGGTAGGTATGGGTGATGGTCTGGGCAAAACCGGTATAGGTAGTATCGCTCCCGTCGCCGAATTTCCAGGTGCGGGAGGCGATGGCAGAGGTGCCGGGTATCGACATATCCGTAAAAGTATTTCTGAAAGTGACCGTTCCGGGGGTGGGAACGGCCTGGAAGTTCGCCTGCGGGGCCCGGACGCCGTTTCCGCTGAGGGAAACGGTTCTATCGCCGCCGTTACTGCGAATCTCTATAGAAGCGCCCAAATTCCCGGCCTGGGTGGGCATAAAAAGCACCGGCCGGCTGAGATTCTGCGAGGGCAGCAAGGTTATTGAAGCGGTATCAATAGAAAAATGTTGTGAATCGGGACCGGTGATACGGATACGGTCTATCAGCAAAATGCCGGTTCCCTGGTTGCTAAAGGCCAGATTCCGGGTTTCGGCGCTATCAACCTCCACATTGCCAAAACTGATGAAGAGGGGCGACACGCTTAACGCCGGAAGCACCCCCTCGCCGAGGAGGGTTATGCTGGTATCGCCGCCGTCGCTGGTTAAATTCAGCATCGCGCTGAAATTTTTTAGCAAATCCGGGGTAAAGCGCACTTCCCGGGTTTCGCTGCCGGCGGGAAGCAAAGTAAAGGGAGTGTTATCTACCTGGAAGTTAGTGGGATCGGTTCCCGAAATCGTAATCTGGGTGACATGCAGGGTGTCGCTTCCGACATTATAAATTTGGAGCGCGGCGGTCGCAGTATCCCCGATATGGACTTCTCCATAATCGATTGTATCAACCGAAATTTCAATTTTCGGCCCAACGCCGGCGCCGGAAAGGCTGATAGCGGCGCTCCCTCCGTCACTGTCGATATTCAGCGTTGCATTAAATGAAAGCGTATCATCCGGTGTAAAGTCAACCTTTCTGAATCTGTTTCTCCCGGGAGGTAGCAACAGGGTATCGCTGCTGACGCTGAATCTTTGCGGGTGGCTGCCGCCGATACTGATCTGGGTGACGCGCAAAGTGTCGGTTCCGGCATTGATGATCTGAACGGAATCAGTTTTGGTGCTATCCAGGGGTACTTTGCCGAAGTTTATCATAAGGGGCGTTACGGCCATAATCGGTTGTACCCCGCTTCCGTGAAGGGTTATCTGGGCGTTACCGCCGTCGCTTTGGATCGATAATACCCTTTGGAATGTCTGAACTGCAGGAGGCGTGAAAAGCACTTCGCGTTTTGCACTATCCCCGGGAGAGACTGAAAACGTGTCCGGGTCAATACTAAAGGGAGGATCAACCTGAATTTGGGTAACATGCAGGGTGGCGGTTCCCTGGTTGTAAAAGGTTATGGTGTCGCCTTTGGTGCTATTTACCCGAACATTCCCGAAAAGGATAAAAGAAGGCATTGCGCTCAATACCGGCTCAACGCCGACGCCTTGCAGGGCGACAAGGCTATCGCCTCCAAAACTATCACTGAAAAATCTTAGTGAAGCGGAAAATGAACCGGTGTTATCCGGCTCAAAGCTCACTCCCAGAGTAGCGATACCGCCGGGAGCCAGAGACATTGGAATAGTACCGATGGCATCGAAATTGGCGGTGTCAGATCCTATCTTGGCGAGGGAGTCGATTTGTAAGGTAATGTTCCCGGTATTGGTAATCGTAATCAAAAGAGTATCAGCGATGCCAACTCTTACAGAATCAAAGTCAAGTGTAGTGGGCGAGATACGCATAATCGGCGCTATTCCTGTTCCCAGCAGATCAACGCTGGCATTCCCGCCATTGCTAACAAAATTTAGCGAGGCGGAAAAAGAGCCGGTATCGCTTGGAGTAAAACTTACCACCAGAGTAGTGTCCTGGGTGGGATCCAAAGAAAACGGTAAGAGGATACCACTAAAATTTGCGCTATTTAATCCCGTAATAGTGATCAGGGTGATTTGTAAAGTAGCATCTCCGTCATTGCTAACCGTAATAGAACTCTCTTCGGTACTGTCAACTCTTACAGCACCAAAATCAATAGTATTAGTACTGAGAGTAAGAACAGGGTCTGCCAATACGCTCGAAAATGCACACAGCAAAAGTGCGATAATCAAAATACCTGTTGCTTTCATGTTTCACTCCTCAAAGCGTTTTTTATTAGAAAGCTTTGTGACGCTATCTCCCGGCCCCCGTCAAATCCGGCGGATACCCGATAGTTTCTATTTCGTCGGGCCTTGTAATCAAATATATGATGATGCCTCCTGCCACAAGCGCGCCGCCGCCGGCGGCAATCCAAACCGGCTTCGACACCCCGCCTCCCCCCTGGCCCTTCGGATTCTTCATCACGAAATTGCTGGTAGGGAATAACACAATATCTTCCCCGTCTATTTCCGCGGCAAAAATCTTGAAGAATTTTCCTTCCTGGGTGGCGAACAGCAGCGCCTGGTCTTTCATATCGTATTCCGAGATGTAGGGATAGGCCTTGTGCAGCTCTTCAAAATAATTGGTGGCGCGGCGCTGCCCTCTCTCCCAGCGGTTGATATTAACGGAATAGAGCGGGTAGCGCTGCTCCTGGTTATCCTTTTGCACCAGCACCGCGTTGCTGCCGGTCAGCAGCATCACCGGGGTATCGTTCAGGCGCACTTCCGTGAATACTTCCGGGTTATATCCCTGGAGCTGGGTGGCTTCTAATTCTTTGTTCTCATTCCACCTCACCCGGGAGATGTACAAATTGGCCGGGGATTTCTGCTCGATGGACTGGCCGAGGTACAACAGGCGGCTATCATCGTTGGGATCCCAGAGCGGGCGGCTGTAATCCACGCTGGCCTGGTCGGTCAGCTTCAGGGGATTGCTTCTATCGCCGTTCAGGTCCATTACCCGGATTTGAAAGGTTTTTATTCTCCCGCCCTGGTAATCTTCTCTTTTGGCGTACGCTAACAGGCGCGATTGGAGATTGGGGTTCCAGCGCGGGGAAATTTCCAGGTTCATGGTCTGGGTCAGTTGAATCAATTTAGCTTTGCCGGGGTCGCCGGATTCGATGACCGCATCCACGTCTTCAATGATATAGAGATCGCCGTTTCCGGTGCGGGCGGAGACAAAAGCGATGGATTTCCCGTCCGGCGACCAGGCGGGATAGCTGTCAATGGCCGGATCATCGGTCAGGCGTATGTAACTGCCCCCCTCCGCGTGGCCGAGATAGAGGTCGTGGTTGTTTGCGGCCCCGTTGCTGATGAAAACAAACCACTGCCGCCCTGAGCGGTCTAACACCGGGCGCCATTCCAGCTGGTCATTAAACACCTGGGACCTGGATTTGCTTTTCTCGGAGGTAATTTCCAACCCTTCGGTACGGCGAACCGGGGCGACCTCGGTTAACTGCCGGGTTGCAACGTTATAGATGTAAAGATAGCGGTTATCTTCCAATTGCCGCACGAAGGAAAATATCCGGGTAGAGTGGGGGGAAATTTTGGGTTTCGCCAAAACGCCCTGCAAGCTCTTCGATTCGCCGGATAAAATTTCCTGCGCTTTGCTCTTCATTTTTAAGCTGAATTGCGCAAAAACCAATTGGCTGGCAATCAAGATCATCAACAAAAGCGTACTGGTTTGCATGGCTCCACCTTTTTCATTTTGCACCCTTCGACCCTTCGACTGGCTCAGGGTAAACTAAGCTCAGGGCAAGCCTTACACCCTTCGACAAGCTCCCCCAAACACAGGGGTAAACAGGGCGGGCTTTTTTATTTTGCACTTTTCACTTTACATTTTTCACTTTCTTCAACGGCTGATCAGGTTTTGCTGATAGATTTCCACGTTCTTGCGTTTCAGTTGATAATCCTTTTCCGGGCCAATGCTCTGGCCGGGGGGATATTTTCTCAAAAAGTGCTCTGCACGGTTCACGCATTCCTGCTCGTGAGCGATTTTCTGCGTTTCATCGGTTTCGTTTTGCCAGAGATGGTAGTAGGATACGATGATCCCGTAATCGGTATTGAAAATCGCCTCTTTGCCGGTTTCCCGGCTCAAATTGAGCTTGTAGAGGTAAACCTTGTCAAAAAAGCCGATAGCAGAATGGTAATCCTCCAATCCCAGGGAGGCGTTTCCCAGCCAGTAATACACGTCCGGGCGGTTGGACTGGATCTGCGCGGCTTCCTGCAAATAGCTTATCGCGTCCCGGTAGTTTGCTCTTCTCAGCTCGATTTGGCCCAGGTAAATTCTGGCGGCGAGGTACTCTTTCCGTTGTTCGATCTCCCCGGCGGGTTTTTGAACCTTGCTTAAATTGCTCTCCGCTTCCCCATGGTTTCCGCTTTTGAACGCCGCCTCGCCCTTCCGGAAATAGTCTTTGTTCCCGGTAAGATCGGGGCCGGAAATTTCCGGCTCTTTATCCGGTTTGCGGGCAATTTCCACGGGTATTATCTCCCCGGCTTTGCTGGCCTGGCCTTTGTAGGCGATTTTTAGCTGGTAGTGATAGGTATTGCCGGGTTCAACATTATAGTCGGTAAAAACTTTCTCCCCGGCGCTCAAGGTTACCAGTTCCACGAACTTCTTAGCGGAAGCGGTTTTCCGTTCGATGGTCACCTGCTCCACGTAAGCATTCTGGTAATTCCAGGAGAGTTTGACGAAATTGTCTCCTTTATCGCCAACCGCAGCAACCGGGGGAAGGAGAACCGGTTTTGTTCCCGGCGAGGGATCGATAGGCGGGGGCGGCGGAGTAATTTTTTTCTCTTTGCCGGTAGTAACCGTTACCGTCTTCGCCCTGCTTAAATTGCCCCCCGCGGAGGCAAAAAAGCGATATTCATAGCGGGTTCCGGGCTGCAAGCCGCTGTCCGTGAAAGCGGTTTCGGTGGAGGCCAATATCTTGATCTGCCGGAAACCCGCCTCCGCCGGGTCTTTGCGCTCCACAATGACGTCATCGATAGCATCGCCGGATACTCTGATGCGGAACTGCGCAAAATCTTTCCCGGAAGTGGATGAAATTGCCGGAGGTTCCGGGGGACGCGGCGGCGGTGGAGCATTTCCCGGCGGGACATATTTGGGACCGTCTTCATGGCTGGTATTATCAGCAAAAATCACCCGGATCCAGTAAGTATAAAGTTTATCGGGAGAATGACGGGTATCGGCATGGGTATTTCCGCTGCCGCTGTAAATGCGGGTGCGCTCTCCCCCTTCGCCGATGGCCCGGTAAACTTCGTATTCCCTGGCGCCATCAATGAGATCCCAGTACAGCGCGATTCTCTTTTCAGTAACTTCCTGGGTTCGCAGTCCTACATCGAAGGCGGAATCCAGTTCATCTGGGGGAGGAGATGGTGGTATGATCAGGATAATCGCCAGCACTACCAGCGCCAGCGCCAGAACAAAGAAAAGCGAAAGTTTTCTTACCGCGGGGTTGAGAAAGATTTGTTTCATTGTCGCCGCTCGGTTTTTTTGAACCATAAAACTATTTACTCAGAGCCGCCCGGAGGCCAAAACCTCTCAAGTAAAATTATCCGTGATGCGATTCGGGGCGAAGCCCTTAAAAAATCTCGAATTCATCGTCCGGGTAGAAATCCAATCCTTCCGGGCGGGGCTTTCGGAAACCATAAGCCGATACGCCTTCCGGCCGGGGAAGCGGTTGTCCCCGGGCAGTAAGCCGGCCGGAATCGGGAGGATCGCAGGGCGGGGGAATTTGAAAGCGCGGGTCTTCCCAGGAAGGGGGAATCGGGCGAGCCTCGCTTCGGGCGGAGCTCATTCCCAGTGTATCCACCGCCCACTTTCCGAGGTTGTACCAGATGTGCGGCCCGGGACAATTGTCTCTGTCACTGCCCATAGTCGTAATCTGCCGATGGGCAAGAATATAGCGTAGCTGGCCGTGGAGGCCCTCTAAAGAGCGCAGGTAAACGAGAAGCTCCCGGCCGTCATGAACCTGGCTGATGGTGGGAAGCTCGCGCCGGGAACGCCGCCTCCGGAGCATCCGGCAGGTAAAGCGGTCGTCGTAAAATAGCCCCACAAATTCAATATGGATACCGTTATCCGCCGCGATGCTGTTTAGCCGCGTCTCTAAAGCTCGAAGCTGCAAAACCGTGCCATTGGGCAGCACCACAAAGTGCGCAATGGTATGGTCGTAGCGGTCGATGCGGTTACCGCGGGCGGATTGCGAGAAGGAAGTCTGGTGGAGGACGATGGAATCGATATCGCCGGGCTCCCGGGTGCGGGCGCCGCGAAAAATGGGGATGAACTCCCCGGTTCGCCGGCTTCTCTGGCGGCTTTCGGTAATTCCCCGGGTTTCCCCGGTACGGTCGATCAGGTTCATGTTGAACTCCCTCTTAACTCCGATTTGCTCCCGATATTACTCGCCTGCATACCTGGCAGGTCTCTATGCCCGGCAAAGGCACAGGTGTTGAGTCGAGGAGATAAGGTTTATGGGGATAAGGTTACCCTATACCTTATCCCCTATACCCCATGCCCACACCCCTGCCTCCCGGCCAGGGGTAAGGACCTGCTGCCTGATAAGGGCTACAAAAACGCGCACATATATTCGTAGGTCAGGGAATTGAGGGTAAAGAACTCCGTAAACCCCCGCCCGGACATACTCAAGCTGGTGACTCCCAGCCGCGAGCTGGCCGCTTCAATCGTGCGCCCGCCCCCGCGGCTGATGGCGATGTGCCCAATTCGCCCTCGCCGCGGCGGCCTCAGGGCAATGGCCCCGATCAACTCTGCGGCTTCTTCTTCGCTAATTGCCGTTCCCAGCCGGGGCAGATCCTGCGCAAAAAAGCCGGTATAAGCGTTTTGCCGCCGCCCCCGGCAGCCGACGTACTGGCCGGTTGCCTGGTAAATCCCCCAGGCCACGAACTCCGCGCAATCCCAGGGACCCTTGTAAGCGGCATTTTCCTTGGGGGCCAACGCCCCGAAAACATATCTCTCGCCGCGGTGCGGCAAAAGCAGCGACACTAAAGAACGCGCACTTGGCATGGTAAAACCTCCCGTTTATTTTGGTGTTAAAATGAATAGTGGTTGTTTAGCGCAGGACAGGATTTCAACTCCCTGCACGGGGTAAATCAGCAATTTGTTTTGTCGCCATGCAAACCCGTAGCCCTGCCATTCCTCTTCGTGCAGAATGCTGAACACATCGCAATCCACACCTTCATGATCGAGGTTGATCTGGTAGCTAAATGAGCGATCCGGCCAGCGCGCTTCCCCGGAAGGGCTGAAGGAGAAGCGCCGCCCGGCGTCGTCGGTGTAATCTCCCGCTAACACCATTTGATTGATAAAACTCTCAATATCCGGCCTGGCGCGGATAAATGTTAAGGTATCAACCCCACGCTGCTGATGTTTAATCCAAACCAGCACATCGAAGCTATCCGAGTTTTGGAGCATAATTTTCTCGCTGCCTCCCTCGATTTCGCCGTCGCAAAACACCAAATAGCTGTGGGCTTCCCGGGCCGGTTTTACATCATAGATCTCCAGGTTGACCGCCTCATGGAATCCGAAGATTTGCATCCACTGGTAAGAATCGCCCTCTTTGAGAATTTTGAAGGCCGTGACAGGCCCCCCGGAAGCTTTGGTGGGCGAACGGGTTTCTTCCAGGGCCTCGAGGTAGCTTTGGCTCAGCCATTCGCCCCGGAGGGTTTCCAACAACTCCGCATGAGCATCGGTTTGCGAGAAACAAGCCCCGGCGCTCAGCCACTGCACCAGGGCGAAGACGGTTAGAAAGCGTTTAAGCCGAATCAATGCTCACTCCTTCGGATTTGTGCAAATTGTTGTTAGCCGAATTATCCACCCGTTATTGGCCCAGGTTGAGGTTGAGACCAACGCTAATAGCCAGGTCTTCCAACCCGTTGGAGGCGTTAAAATCCGCCTTGCGCTCCCCCACTTTCCTTTTCGTTTCATCGCCGGTGTTGGGATCGATAAGGGTTTCTTCGATATCCTGGGTCGTTTTCATAAAACTCAACCCCAGCTTGGCTACCTCCACCGTGGCGCTCACTTTGGCATTTCCCCCGATCATCAAACCGATGATGAAAGACTGGGCGAAGCCGGAAATCTTGACCTCCGGTTCTTCGTACTCCTGCCGGGAAACCTGGCCGCCAAACACCTGTTCCTGGAAACCTTTCTGCTTAAAATTATAGGAATAGTAACCGGCGCCTAACCCGAAACGCACCGCAAACACACTCTTGTCATCGATGGGAACCTGGTAGATGAGCGCTCCTTCCCCTAAAAAACCGCTGGAGCTAAACTCCGCCTCCGCGCTCGAATTCAATCCGCTCGAAAACGTCGCTTCGCTCTCCTGCTTTTCCTCGGTCGAGCCGTAACCGCCGGCAATTCTTGCCACGGTATAAGGATTAAGCGCAAACTCAACCCGCCCGCGGATGTTTTTGGGAACGATGGCGCCTACGGTTTCGACCTGCTGTACCGCTAAACTCAGCTGGCTGGTTTGAATAATACTCAGGCCGTAATCCACCCCGACGGCAATCGGGGCGGTTTGGGCGAACGACGCCGCCGAAAGCAGCAGCGTAACACTTACAATGGCGATGAAATAATTATTGAGCTTCATGGGGGCTTCCTCCCGTTTTAAATGGTTAAGAATTTAACTTTCCGCTCCTTTAACAAGACTTTCAAAGCGCTTAATTTGCCGGCAGGTAGAGAAAAACCGTCATCACCGCGGTGTCGGTATCCCGCCCGCTGTGAGAGTCGCTTACGTACCATTTCGCCAGGCTGCGCCATTCCCCGTGAGGTTTCTGGGGCAGGGCCGGATCAAAGACCAGCACTTCAGTATCCCCGCCGGCATCGCGAATCCCGGCGATAACGGTAATGTGGAATTTTCCGTTGACCCATAAGGGCCCGTAGGTTACCAGCCAACTTTGGATTGCCTGCGGGGTGGGAGACATGGGCGGCACGGTTCTTAAGCCCAGGTCCCGGGCGAGACGCAAAATAAGATCGTTGCCGATGCCGGAATTTGCATCATAAATTTTCCCCCATCTTTGCACCTGCGAAGGGTCGGGGTGAGCCAATTCGGTCATCTGTTTTCTGCGCCTGCGCCACTCGATCAGCATCTGGGCGCTGGCGTACCAGCAGGACATATCTTTGTCCTGGGCTATCAATTGCATATTGGGGACAACATAGTACATGGTGAGTTCCTCCCTCGGTTGCGAAATTTAATGGGATATTAGCCGCCCTCCGAAATACCACTTGCCCGCTTGAAACCGGTTATCCTGAGAGTTCATCCACTCCATATATTTCCCCAGTACCTGTTTTTGTTTTTTCACCGGCATCCCGGCCTCGAATGGAAAATCGATGCCGTAGCGGATTACCATCTCTTCATATGCCAATTGCCGCAGCTGCCGGGGGTTTTTAGGAGATAACAGGTTTTCCAACAAACCGGCCGGAGAACAGGGTTTGCCATTGCGATAGCGCACGCCGGGGTTGAATCGCGGTTTATTCTCCTCCCACCAGGCGCTCCAGGTCTCCGGGTTCTGCGCCGCCCGATTTATAGAGTATCCCAGTGGGGGCAAACTCTCGCCCTTTTTCAGTTTCTCGCGTTCCTCTTCGAATAGCTCGTCTTCATCCAGCGCTTCCGCGACGAACGCCTCTTCATAGATTTCCGCCCCGGTGATGAGATTCAAAGCCAGCGCCGCGGTTTCGGCAAGCTCATCAACGGGGAGGGCAGAGATTAAGATATCCACCGTGGAAATATCGCCCAATAATCCCAACCCCAGTAGCCATTCAGGAGTGATCTCGCCTTGCGTGGCGTAATCGAGCATGGACCGTACGGTTGAAGAATTGCCGCCCAGCCCCAGGATGATGAACGGCCAGGCGTGGGAGTGCGCCATTGCAAAACATTGGGTTAAGGTTTGCGGCTCTCCCATGCGCAGCAAGGCCAGCGCGCTCGCAAAACCAACCGATTCATCCTCATGCGCTAAATACCGCTCCAGGAGCAGGCGAGAGGTTCTCTTCTCCCGCAGGCGACCCAACGCCCGGATCGCTTCCGGCAGGGCAGCCGTCTCCGGTTTCTCAATCGTTTGTATCAACAGGTCTCCGTAACCCAGACGCCGGTAGCCGATCAGCCTGGCAATTAGCGAATTCAACCAGGGCAAATCTTTTTCGGCCAATTTCACAAACGGCTTTTCCCAGTTTACCGGGATTTCTTCGTTCAAGGCGTCGCTCACCGCTTTCAGCGCTTCGGGGTTCTCTTTATCGAACGCTTCCAGAGTTTCTAACATCAAATCATGGCGGTTTTGGCGGCAAAACACTCGCAGGGCGGCGTGGAGTTCGCCAACGTCGCCTTCGAGCGCCTGCTGCCGGCAAAGCGCCAGGGCCGGCTCTTTCCCCTTCACCAGCCCGTCAAGGTGCGCCTCGAAGCGCTCCTCGAAATCCCCGATCTCCGGCCAACTGATCTCCGGGTTATCCAGGAGGGCCAGGCGCTGTTCGTAGAGGAAGGAGGATTCTTCGAGGTGGTGGAGGTAAATACTTATATTGAAATCCATTATGGTTTGCGTCATTATATTTCCCCTGATCTTCAGCACCCCTACAGTTGTACCCAGTCTTTTGGTTCAATGAATTCAATAGAATCAAAACCGTTTTCTTTAATGGCTTTCTTAACTTTCTCATTGACAAGCACGGTACCCAGATTCTCAGCCAATCGAAACATTAACAAGCCGTGTGTTTTGGTCTCATCCACCGTAAATCCTCTGATACTGGAATCGGCAATAAAATCCCCGTCAAAGCTGGATACATCGGAGGCGCCGAAATCCACCGCGGAAACTAAACCAATCAGGTTAAAAGCGTAATAAGAATATTCTTCGCCTGTTACCGTATTTTTTAGTATCGCGGGATAAATATCAATATTATCCACGCCCGCACCGGTGAGAACGTTCGCCAGTTTTTTTGACATTAATGCGATGTTACCATCAAAATAATCTGGAGGTAACCCTTTATAATCGTGTCTTGGCGTAACCTCTACCACAATTGGATCCGGGGGATTTATATCGAAAGGTCTGCCCACCCTCCAGGACAGTATGCCGGGTACCCTGATCTCTTCGTGGATTTCCATGAAACCCCAGGTGCTCTCGTCATCATCGTCATAAGTATCACGGGTATCAATTACGTAATACATAGTGAACTTCTCCCTGGTAATTTTAGAGTATCCCAAATATTTTTTTTACACGCGAGGAGGTAAAGTATCCCTCGGAAACAACGTGTTTTGAAGGAGTGGCCAACATCTTCCGGTGCTCGTCGGAAACAAAATCTAATCTTTGCACTAGCCCGAACGGCGGTCTGGTTTTATCAGCTTTTTTATCGCACACAGGACACTTTTCTTTGTCTGGTTTGGTAAGTTTTCCGGCAATGCTTATTAGTGTATTTTTCACCTTTCCATTATATCTGGGATGCGCATCATGAAATTGTTTGCCAGATGCTGCCTTCATGGCTAAACGTGCATAAGTATTTTTAAAAGCAGGGCTTTGATTACCCCATGTTTTTTTATTGAATTCCTCATTGCCTTCTCGCACAGCATAATTCCCCGGCAGCCAAACTCCGTTATTTTTATGATTGACATTATATCCAATATCGCATTCCAGGCTATAGGGTCCTCCTTCTCTCATAAAATCATGCAATGCTGAGGCTTTAGCGAGCGAAGCTCCGCCCGGGATGCAATGATGTGCGGCAGGTACTATTTCTGTCTTTTCACCGGGTTTCAAAGGATTATTTATTGTCCACCTGGGACGGTCTTCCAAATTTGACCCTAATTGGCTGGAGTCGTTGCCTTCGTTATTTTCCGGGGCATTATCGGCAGTATCCCCGTCAGAAGTTGGCGGATCATCATTCTCGTTATTTTTTACTTTCTCTTCCGGTTCTTTTTCGCAATACCAACAAGGATCGCTCTTTTCCACCGCCGCGACGGCAATTGCTTCACCTATTTGAGACATTGGCGAGTTCCTTTAAATTTTCCGGTGTTTACGGTTCTATATACTTTTTATTCTCAATCAGCTTCTGGAAGAAGATCATTAGCCCATGATGTTTTTCTTATTCTGGAATAAAGGATCTCCCATTCTACAAACATTCTTCCCCTCGAACTTCACGTCAAAAGAATACATCATAAACTCGCAGACGTTCATGTTCACGCTGGAGACCACCCCGCCCAGGGTGCCCGGCTCGTCGCCAGAGGAGCGGGAGTACTTTGCCCCTTTCACCATGGGCATCTGGCCGTCGGTTTTTACCGTGGTAGGCCCCTGGGAGGTGTCGCCGGATTGCCCGATATTGGGATAGGGAATCGGCACCGGGCTGGGGGCGGCGGGGGTTTTGCAGACGTCCGGGAATACGGTGCTCATGCCGCCGCTGCCCTTGTGCACGACGCCGCGTGAATTGGCAAAGGTGGTCTGGCCCATCTTCGTATCTCCTTATGATGGTGATAAAATTGCTGCCGCCGCTCGCTCCCCGTAGTCCGAGGAGCAGGTGACCAGCGCCGGGCTTTTCCGATAACCTTCCTTCATCCCAATCACCGCCAGGGCGGCCAGGATGATGCCGCTGGCCACGCCGGTATCCCCGTAACAATCCGCAGGATGGCGCATACCATGCTCCTGATTGAAAAACACCTGGTTGCGCATAAACGCCACTCCCCACTCCTTGGCCCAGTGATTCTCCCCGTTCATTGCCGAATAGACTTCATTGATGGGTTCAGCGATGCCGCTTTCCGCGAAAAGTTCGCTCAAGGCAGTGGCCAGGCCGTCCCCCTTGTACGGCTGCTCGCTGTACAAATGCCCCTCTTCAAATCCCCTTGAAACCGGGGAAACCAGGGCCAGGGGAGACAGCTTCCGGTTGGTTGCATTTTCGAGAGCGGTTAGCAGCAGGAAACCGGCGCCCTCCCCGGGAATGAAGCCATCCATTGCCTGGCCAACTAAAATGCGATCCTGCATGTCCAGGTTTCCTAACAAGTACAGGTCTAAATAAGTATCCACCCCGCCGACCATAACATATTCAACGTTTCCCCCCGGCTCCAGAAGCTCAATCGCCTCTTTTAAGGCCAGCAATCCGGCAGCCCGCCCTTTGGGAAACAGCCTGCTTTCGGCAACATTGAATTGTACCCCGGATTGGAGGCTGAGATACTCAAGAAATTTATTATCCACCGGCGCCGGGCGGCCAGGAAGCGCTTCCGGAACGCCGAGGTACAGGGGAATCCTTTCAATATCCAACGCAGTTTCCGCCGCTGCCTGAAGCGCCGGAGCAGCGAGGCGTAGCATCCGTATCTGCCGGGAGGTGAGGCCGGTGAGTTTATCAATCTCCGCTTCCAGGGGCGGCAACACCTCTTCCGGCAGAATGGACATGGTAAAAGGCACGAAGCGTTTGTTATGGATGCTGGTTTCGGAAAAACGGGTGATTCCCGCGCGCACCGAGGCCGCGGTCTGCTCGGCATCCAGGCCCACAGCGGTAATCATCCCCATATTCATTATTGCCGCACCTTTTTCCGGCATCACGCCGCCCTCCCGGTTACGGCCAACGATTGCAGGTTGATATGAATCTGCTCGATCTTCAGGGCCTTTTTATCGCACTCCAGCGCCCCCCGCCAGAGCATAGAGAATCGGGATTCCCCCGGCTCGATTAAAACGGTTTCCAGATTCAGGGGCGGATTCTCTACTTTGCCGGCAATACGAATCGAGACCTCAAATTCGCACACCGGAAGATTGAACGCCAGGGGCCCCCGGGGGGACATATTGGTAATCCTGACCGACTCGCCGCCTTGCAGATAGCCGTTGCAAATTAAATCCGGGTGGGCGGCGTTAAAGAACCGGGGATCGAAATCATCGGGTAGATACGGGGAGCGGCTCTTCTGCCAGGCTTCATCATACGTTCCGGCAAAGGACTTCCGGGGTTCCCAATACGGGGCCAGGTAGCCGAAGCAGGCCGGCCGGGGCCGGTCCCCCGGTTTCGAGATCAATTTTGCCGGGTCTTCCAAATTGGGGAGCAGGGTTTCCTTCAACTCGCTGTTGCTCCGCTTGCCCTTGAATCCCCTGCCGACCGGGTTTTCTGCCACTGCTAAAATTTCCTGTTTTTCAGCATCGATTTCCTGAATGCCCCCAAAGGCGCGTTCGTACACCAGCGGCATGCTCTCGAACGGTTCCGGGGCGGACATGCGAAGCCCGGCCATGCCGTTCTCCCAGCGCCGCTCGCCAAAAACCCGCACGGTTTTTTTACGGTTGCCAACCGCCAGCATCACCTCGAGCTGCGCAACCGGGTATTTGCCGGGGGCGCAGGCTTCCCCGACCATTACCACATCCGTCACCGGTTTTGTCAAATGAATCTCCGAGGCGTACTTCAGGCTGGATTGCCCGGGTTTGCCCCAGAATTCGTCTGCCATCACAATGGGGGTCTGCTTTTCCGCCACTTCTATTGTTTCCCCAATCGTGAAGGTGGCTTTGATGACCACGTAAAGCGTATCTACCCCCTGCTCATTGGGAAAAAGCGACATCGTTGTCTCGAAGGGAGTGTTATTTTTTAGCTGTAACATCTTGATATAGTAATTTTAATTAATGCCAGTAGATAGAACTCGTTGCTAAACTCTGTTTAGCAACGGGCTGAAGTCGAAACTGAGTTTCGTTTTTATTGCACTCCAAACAGAGTTTTGGAGCAAGTTCGACCTAAAATCTCAATTAATCGCCACGCTTGCCCCTTTCACCCGGTTGGGACCGGAGGAGCGCGACAAAATATGCGTTCCTTTGATAATAATTTTGCCGTCCTTGCGCAGGTGGATGCTCCCCTTGCCGCACTTCAGCAGCACCTCATCCTCCGCCTCAAAGGTAATCCGTTTTCCGTCCACCCGGATTTCCGCGGGCTTGCGCTCATCATCCTCCGCGAATTCCGCCGCCAGGATCGTTTGCAAGGGATTTTCCAGCAAACCGATGATAATCGGGCAGGCAGGATCGCCTTTTTCAAAGATCAGGAGCGCTTCGCAGCCTTGATATGCCTCAGTCATCAGTTCAGCGCGATTCAATCCGGCAAGCAATCTCGCCGGAATCGCATCGAGATCATCTATTTTAACCAGAATTTCTCCGTTGGAGTTTGAACCTGCAATGGTTCCGACAACCGGAGCCATTGCTTCGACAGTGGAAACTGGCCTGCCACTCCGAAAAATTTCCGCAATAATTTCCGCTCCATTCGATGCAGAGTTATTTGCCATAACTTAATTCTCCAGAACTTTAGCGCCCTTCAGGATCAGGTTTTTAGAGGCATTGACGGTTATTTTCCCGCCCTTGATGGTAATATCCCCGTTCTTTTTCATGGTAATGCTCGCGGAGCCGGTTTTGATGGTAATCTGGTCTCCGGCGGTAATGGCCAGGTTTTTACCGACGTCCAGGGTATCGTTTTTCCCCACGGAGTGGCTGCGATTCTCCCCTATGGAAACCTTCTCATCTTTGCCGACCTGCTCGGTGCGGTTTTTACCGATGCTGATGGTTTCATCTTTTCCAACATCCTCGCTGCGGTTTTCAGCGATGGTAATGGTTTCATTCTTCCCGACGTCTTCGGTGCGATTCTCGCCAATGGAGATAGTCTCATTCTTGGTAACTTTCTCGCTGCGATTATTGCCGATGGTGATGCTCTCGTCATTATCCACCGTCTCGGTGCGGTTGTGCTTGATGTGGGAAGTCTCATCGTGATCAATGGTTTTGGTGCGGTCATTTCCCACCCAGTGGGTTTCATCATTCTCGACTTCGATATCCTGGTTCTTCTCGGCGTGGATGAAAAGCTGTTCCTCCCCCTTCTTATCCTCAAAACGAATCTCGTTAAAATTGTCCGGCGTTCCGCCCTTGGAGCTGCGGGTTTTGATGGCGCTCCTGGTTTGATCCGCGGGCAACTCGTAGGGCGGCATCTGCTCGGCATTATACACCCGGCCGGTGATAATCGGGCGATCCGGATCCCCTTCTAAGAAATCGACAATCACTTCCTGGCCGATCCGGGGAATGAAGATAATCCCCCATTGCTTCCCGGCCCAGCCCTGGGAAACCCGGATCCAGCAGGAGCTTTTCTCGTCTTTCTGGCCCTCGCGGTCCCAGTGGAATTGCACCTTTACCCGGCTGTATTTGTCCACCCAGATTTCCTCTCCCCCCGGCCCCACCACCACCGCGGTTTGCGGCCCCTGCACAATCGGCTTGGGAGTAATCCGGGAGGGGCGGAAGGGTACCGCGTGGGGTATGCAGGTAAAATTATTGACGTAGGCAGCCCCCCCGCCGGAATCCGTGCTATAGCTGGTCTCCTTTGCGGAGTGGGAGACTAAGGTTAAGACATAGGGACCGTTCATATCCTCGCGGTAGTGGTTGAACAGCTCGAAGCGATAGCCGCTGGTAAAGGCGCGGCAGTTGCCGGATCCGCGCATGATGACCCCGGGAGTTTCCTCTTCTTCCAGACGGAGCTTGACCAGGGCGTCTCCCCGGGCTTTCTGGGTATATTCGCCGGGATAATCATAGATTTCGTATTCCCCGTCGCCGCTGACGTTTGCCGCCAGACTGGTGCCGGGCATCTCGAAATTGTAATCGCTGAGGGCGTACTTGCCGGGGCGCATTTCTTTCTGCACTATCCAATCCGTAACAATATATTCCTCCAATACCGCGTCCACGTTGGGGTGATAGCGCGCCCGCTCCTGGCCGGGGCAGGGCCGGTGGGCGTTGGCGGAATTGGCCAATACTAAGGTATGCTTGCCCTGCTCGTGCTCGAAGAAGTAGAAAATCCCTTCTTCCTCCATCAGCCGGGAAATGAAATTGAAATCCGTTTCGCGATACTGCACGCAATAAACCCGCTCCTCAAAGCTGCCGTGAAGCTCGTTGCGAAAATCGCTAAAGCCCAGGTCGGAGAAGATCTTTTCGATAATATCCGGCACGGCCATGTTTTGGAAAATGCGGCAATCGCTGGTCAAAGTCAGGAACCAGAGCCAGGGAACCAGCTCGGCGCGATAATGGGTAAAGGTGGCGTCGCTGCTCCCCTGGGAAAAGCGGCTGATAAAACCGTTGAAATACCTTTCCCCTCCGCTGTCCAGCTTCAGGGTGACGGTTACATTTTTTCCCACAATATCATCGTAGGCAATGGATGAATCCAACGAAAGAAGATCCAGGTGAAAATTGAATAAACGCGAAATGGCTTCGGTTCCGTCAAAACCCTGGAGCAGCAGAACGTCCGGGCCTAAAGGGGTGTCTATTTTGATGAAGCGGGTTTCCTGGGTGTGCAGCATTTTTTCTCCTGATCTCCAAACGCGTTATCAACTCTGAATCGTTTATCGAGCCGCCCCGCCATAGTAAATATGGTCGGGGTTGCGATCCATTTCCCGGAAGGGGCTGCGGTAGGCGTATCCGCGGTCTTCGGGAATGAACATTTTATCTTTTTTTGCCCCATTGCAGCCGCGGCAGAGCACCATGGCGTTGTCGCCTAACTGGTAAAGCAGAGCCACGTCGCCGGCCAGGATTTGGCGATAATCCTGTTGATTGAAACGGGTTGCCCTGCCGCCCGCGGCGCAGGGGAAAATGTGGTCCACTTGAAAATACTGCCGGTTGTCATGCACAAACCCGCAGTTCTCGCACATATAGTGATCCGCTTTGCCGCCAAACTCCGCCGGCCAGCGGCGGTGAACTTTGGCGGCGTTGAGCCTTAGATAGTTTCTTTTTTGCCCGCGCGTAAACTCATCCCGTTTAGACATCGCTCAACCTCATTTGAATTTATAGAGCAAACTTCTTCCGGCAACCTCTCAGGGTGTGTTTGAAAAATCTCTTGCAACCATTTACTACTAAAAAATGGAACGCGGATGACGCCGATGACACGGATTTTCGCGGACAAATTAAAGAATGTGGCCAAAAAATCTGTGTGAATCCCTGTCTGTCGCCAGGCAGGCGCGTCATCCGTGTTCTATCTTTTTGCCTCAGTCGATTTTGTATGCAAATCCCCCATTTTCCCCAATCGCCACGTGAACCCGGGAGAGCGCCTGGCCCTCCGCCATGCGGGAGAGAAATTCCCGGGAAATCTCCGGCAGCAGGGTGCGGGTAATGATATGGTCCACGTTCCGCGCCCCGCTCTCCACCTCGGTGCAGCGGGCAGCGATGGCCTCCACCAGGGCCTCATCATAGGAAAAGGCGATGTTCTGATTCTCCTCCAGCCGCTGGCGGATTTTATTCAACTCCAGCACGATAATGCCGCGCATCATGGTATCGGAAATCGGGTAATAAGGCACCACGATCAGCCGCCCCAGGAAGGCCGGCTCGAACTCCTTGCGCAATTCCGGGTGCAGAACTTCGGCTAACTTTTCGGCCCCCGGTTTGGTATCCTCATCCGCGCAGAGTTTCATCACCAGGTCGGAGCCGGCGTTGGAGGTGAGGAAAATGACCGTGTTCTTAAAATCGATCAGCCTTCCCTCGGCGTCTTCCATCATCCCCTTGTCGAATACCTGGTAGAACAGCTCT
>WYBG01000409.1 GCA_011526015.1 Deltaproteobacteria bacterium
ACCCTTTCTCCTGGGTCATTCCCGAATGTTTCTATCGGGAATCTATAAGTTTTAGGCCTGTGGATGCCCGATAAAGACATTCGGGCATGACAAAGGGGTGCAAGAACTTAGTGTTTGTCGCACTAAAGCGCCTAAAATCGGTCATAACTTTAGGCACTTTAGCTCACTTTAGACACTTTAGTCACTTTTTCAGCCCTGCGCCGGCTTCACCAGCCCGGCAATGGCCAGCCCCGCTAAAAACCAGGCCACCAGGGTATCCGCCGATTCTACCAGGATGAAATCGCCCGGGAAGCCCCACCAGTTCCAGTTCAGCAGAATATGGGAGACCACGGTAAACAAGCCCAAACCCGTTACCAATAGAGCGCGCGGCAAAAGCCCGCGGATCGCTCCGCCGGCCTTCCAGAGCATAAACGCGGCGATAACCGCCCCCAGCGCGTTCAGAATATAGCTGATCACAAACTGCATGGGATTGTTGGGATCTTCTCCCCGGGAAGCGTACACCATGAAATTGATATTGGCGCCCTGTTTGTACCTTTCGGCAAAGGCTTGCATGGCTTCTTCCTGCGACCCCGGCCCCTCGGGAAACCCCGGGTGATGATATACCCCGCCGGGGATTCCGTCATTCTTCAATATCTCGGAAATTTGCTCCCCGCTGGGAATATTATGGATGACCATCATATGCCAGGGCAGCACGGTGTAGGAAATGAACTGCCAGATAAATATCACCACCCCGCCCACCAGGCCGGCTATTATTACCTTTTTCATGGGCGTCTCCTTTAAGTTTAGTGATAATTTTATGTGAACCTATGTTCACGTTTGGATATTACCGCTTATGAGGCGATTTGTCAAGGGGGGAAATAAAATTTTGGGGCAAGTAAAAAGGGAAAAGTGAAAAGGAAAAAGTATGAGCAAAAGGAGATGAAATCACAATCCGGTTGCAATTAAGGGGGCTATGTGTTAATATTTTTCAGCGAAGTGGTTGCTTTGGCTGATAGCTGGCAGCTTAACGTAAGATATTTCAGGAAATCAGTAAATCAACTCTACCGGGAGATAAACCAGGAAATGGTTAAGGAGTGAACCAATGCCAGAGAGTACTTTTGAAATTCAAGTACCGGAATCATTGCTCCGGTTTGGTTATGACCAAGCAGAGATACAACGGCGAGTAACCGAGTGGCTGGTCTTATCTTTATTTACGGAAGAGCGCATTTCTTCAGGAAAAGCGGCCAAGTTGCTAAACATCAGCCGGGTTGAATTTTTAGCTTTGCTTCGCGGATACGGGATTTCTTTTGTTGACTATACCCCCGATGAATTAGCGGAAGAGTTCGCCGCGGTTGAGGCATTAAAGGTAAAAATAGCTAAATGATCTTTGTTTCCAACATAGCGCAAAGATCAAAAAGTCCTGGAAATCCCCAAACCGATTCTCCACCGCCGCCCCGCTGTCTCCGATGGGTATGGTAAGTAGTTTGATCTGCATGTCAAATTTGTTCTCCACTTAAACGTCGCGGCTATTCATGGCTTCCGATCAAATCTTTTAGCCTCCCCCCCACTCGTTGTTCTCACTCCATTCTCTCGGCGCTGCGTCCCTTGCGCCTCGTTCATTCCGTTCAAACAACTCGTTTGCTCAAGCGTAGCTCTCCTACAGAGCAGGTAAAATCGGATGACTGCCGTTGAACTACGGGACGAACACCAGGCGGAAGCCAACGTTGTCGTCGCGGCGGCCCGGGGTGTCGTGGTAGCGACTCGCGGAACGGCAACTCCGCGCGCTGCTGAACCAGCTGCCGCCGTGCAACACCCGGTACGAACCGCCGGCAGGCCCGCGGGGATTTTGCTGCGGGCTGTTTTGGTAATACTCACCGCCGTACCAGTCCCAGCACCACTCCCACACGTTGCCGCTCATGTCGTACAGCTTGAGGCGGTTGGGAGAGAAACTACCCACCGGCGTGGTCCAGGCGCGGTAAACACCGGCAACCGAATAATCATTTTTTGTGCTGCCATTAAAATTAATCTCTAAGGGATCGGCGATGTTCTTCCCGTTGCCAAAACGCACCTTTTGGCCGCCTTCCCGGGCGGCGTACTCCCATTCCGCCTCCGTGGGCAGCCGGTAGCCGTTGGCGCTAAAATTACAGGTAATATTATCTCCGCTGCCGCTGTAGCAAGGGGTCAATCCTTCCCGCTGGCTGCGCCAGTTGCAGTACTCCACTGCATCATACCAACTTACAAAAATCACCGGGCGATCTTGCCTACCCCAGTTTTGGTCGGAGGGTTTTACCCGCCCGGTCGCCTGGCAAAAGGCGTCGTATTCCGCAAAAGTCACTTCGTATTGGCCCAGGTAAAAATCATTTACGTACACCTGGTGTACCGGTTGCTCATCGTCATCGCCTTCGCCAAAGCTGTCGCCCATGTAAAACCAGCCGCCGGGGATTTTAACCATGTTGGGCGGTACATTAACTTCGCTTGCCGGGGAGTTTTCAGAAAGATTTCCCCTCCGGCCGGTAAGTTTCCAGGCCAGCTCCCGGCAGCCGCGCTTCAAGACCTCGTCGATTTGCCCGGTAATATCCACCGCGTCGGTTTTTAGAATAATCCCGGTCTCCACGCTAATCAAACGGGCATTAATGGTATAGGTGTTGCCAATTTTGCCCACCCGGCCGCTTACCATTTGCTGCGCCCCCACGATCTTGCCAATGTCAACAATACATTGGCCGGAAACACAGCCGGAGTATTGAAAGCCCTGTTCCGTCAGAATATCTTTCATCTTCTTCCGTTCCAGGACCACAAATTCATGAGTATTGACTAACTCGGTTAACAGGCGGTCAGAAAGAAGATTCGCCTCGGCTTTGGAAATACCTTCCGCATCCAGGTCCCATACCCCGAGGTGGGGTTTATTTTGCTGCCCGCTCATCGTTGAGATGAAAGCGAATAGAAAGAGATAAGCCAAACCGGCCCAACTTTTTACTTTCATGCGATCTTCCCTCACTTTTGGATGCCAAACCCTGTAACCCGGGGATGATACTGCCCAAAGAAATAGAGCCAAAGAAGTCTCATCCCCCGCATATCGATATCTTTCGGAAGGTTTTCCGAAATCGTTTTCTGGGAATTATCGGCCTGATACCTGCCTCCCTTGAACCAGGTTCTAAAATACAATCCGGTTGCAATTGTGGGAGCGATGTGTTAATATTTTTCAGCGAAGCGGAAGAACAGGAATTATTTGGAGAGACAATATCAATGAATGTGAAATATATCCTCACTGATTATCTGGAACACGCCATGTCGAAAGCAGCCTATGACAAGCTGGATGACGGAACTTTTTCCGGTCGAATTCCTCCTTGTAAAGGTGTTATCGCTTTTGGGAATACCTTGCGCGAATGTGAGGCGTCTCTACGTTCGACTTTGGAAGATTGGCTCTTTCTTGGCCTTAAACTCGGCCATATTCTGCCGGTAATTGCCGGCATCGATCTCAATAAGGAGCCTGTCCGTGAGCCGGTGGACACCCTGTAAGCGGAGCCTGTTTATTCAGCGCCTGCGTCGCCTGGGCTTCGAGGGTCCCTTTTCCGGGACAAGACACCAATTTCTGATTTATAAGCAACATCGCCTGGCCATCCCTTCTAATATCGAGTACTCTGTCCCTCAGCTTCGAATGATGATTCGTGAGGTCGAAAGCATTATAGAGCGCAAAATCACTGTTAAGGAATGGAACAGCTTATGACAAATTTCGCTGTTCTGTTCAAGATGTCTGAACTCCGAAAACCAATTTGAGGTGTTCACCCATGTCAAACAAAACCGTTTCAAGGAACGCTCCCTGTCCCTGCGGCAGCGGTAAAAAATATAAAGCGTGCTGCATGAACAAAGAAACCCAACCCGCCCCGGATACTTTGTGGCGGCAAATTCGACAGGCTGATGAAAAAGTTGTTCAACAAATCTTTAAGTACCTGCGAAATGAATTTGAAGAGGAAGCAATAGATGCAGCATGGGATGAATTTGTAGTCTCCCGGGAAGACAAAATCCTTGATAACGAGCACCTTCTGAAGCAGGCATTTTATCCCTGGTTTTTTTTCAACTGGCAGCCGGAAGAATGGGAAGAGGAGGGAGAAGATTATTTTATTGACGATTATTCTAAAATTCTCACCATTGCCAGGTCTTATTTGAACGCGCACCGGCACCGGCTAACGGAAATGGAGTGGCGGTTCATCGAATTGTCGTGCAACCAAAATTATAGTTTTCATGAGGTTTTGGATTGCCAGCCCGGCACAGGATTTACTTTGAAAGACATATTATTAGAACGCGAAGTGTATGTAACCGAACGCTCGGCTTCCACCTACGCCCAAAAGGGAGATATCCTCTTCGCCAAAGTCATTCAATATGACCAGGTCGGGTTGATGGTGGGATGCAGCCCGACTTTGATTCCGCCGATTCACAAACCGCCGATTATTGACCTGCGGACCAGGATGCGCCAGGATAAAGGAGAGCTTGCCACCCAGGACCTTTTTGAATGGGATATTGAAATCCGCGATCTGTATTTTGAAATCCACGATGCCATGCACACGCCGCCGAAAATTACCAACACCGACGGCGACCCCATTTCCATGCATGATTTACTGTTCGAGATCAGCGCCACTCCTCAAGAAGCTTTTGACCGCCTGAAATCCCTGGCGATAGATACAACGGAAGAGGAATTATTGGAAGAGGCCGAATTCGACAAAAACGGCAATCTTACAAAAATTGATTTTCGCTGGTTCAAAAAAGCCCGTTCCAAAATACCGGGCGGGGATTATACCACCCTGGGATATATTACCATTGAAGAAGGTTCAATCCGGGTTTCCGTTAACTCCGAAAATCGCGCCAAAAAAATTCGCAAAGAAATTGAAAAACGCTTGAAGGGCCAGACAATTCATCAAAGCACGGAAGTGAAACCGCTGGAAACTTTAATGGATACGCCATTTGATAAGGCAGATGAAGACCTTGCCCCGGAGATAACCCCGGAAATAGAAAAAGTCCTGGAACAATCCATCAGCGCCCATTGGAAGCAATGGATTGACGATAAAATCCCGGCGCTGGGCGGGATCACTCCCCGGCAGGCGATAAAAAGCAAGGATGGCCGGGAAAAGGTGATTGCCTTGTTGGATGAATTTGAACGACGGGAAAAGCGCGGCCATATCGGCATAAGCCAGCTAAAATATATCCTGAAAGTGCGCAAACAGCTTGGCCTTGAGTAGCGGATTAAGTAATCATACGAAAAAGGAGAGTAGTTAATGAAACGATTTGCAGTGCAGTTCCTCGCTATCATATTGTTTGTTGCAATTCCCCTGGCGACAGGCGCCCAGGATTTCCCCGGAAGCGCAGATCATCCTTTGATTACCCGCTACCCAGGCTCGGTTATCAAATGGTATGACGTTCAGGCGTACACGGAATTTAAAATTCCCCTCGGCCCGGTAACCGGCTACCGCCACATTGATGAATGGCTGGAACTGCAAGGCAAGCTCACCCGCATTTATTACGAGCTGGAAGGAGAAAAGACCGTTGCCGAGGTATATGCCAATTATCTTAAAGCGGTGGAGAAGGCAAACTTTCAGGTGCTGGCCAAAAACCTGCTAACGGAAAGCAACAACTCCAAAGAGGTGGGGGGCAGCAGTTGGATGGTTACCGGCTATTCGGATCGCTTGCCCTCCGGGGCCGGCATTCAATTACTGGCCGGCAGCGCTACCAGGGGGGGAAGCTGTTATATTGCCGCCAAATTAGCCCGCCCGCAGGGGGATGTGTACCTTACCCTGGCCGGCTCGCAATACACCCAGAACAAAGTGTTGTTCATGCTGGATATTCTGGAATCGGAAGCGGTGGAGGATGATCTCGTCACCGTTGACGCCGATGCCATGTCAAAAGACATCGATCTCTATGGAAAAGTTACCCTCTACGGCATTTATTTTGATTTTGACAAAACGACCGTCAAACCGGAATCGAAACCGGCGTTGGATGAAATTGCCGCGCTGTTGAAAAATCGCCCCAACCTGGAGCTCTACGTGGTCGGGCATACCGATATTAAAGGCACGCTGGATTACAATATTACCCTGTCGGAGCAGCGCGCCGCGGCGGTGGTAGAAGCCCTGGCCAAACAATACGGCATCAAAACCTCCCGGCTCACTCCCAAAGGCGTCGGCCCCCTGGTTCCGGTGATGACCAATCAATCCGAGAAAGGGCGGGAGAAAAACCGCCGGGTGGAGCTGGTGGAGAAGTGAGAGATTGCTGGTGAGGTAGGCAGTAAGCAGTAAGCAATAGGCAGAAATTTCGGCTACTCCTATCTATTGTCTACTGCCTATTGCCTGCTAGTGCGACAAACACTAAGTTCTTGCACCCCTTTGTCATGCCCGAATGTCTTTATCGGGCATCCACAGGCCTAAAACTTATAGATTCCCGATAGAAACATTCGGGAATGACCCAGGAGAAAGGGT
>WYBG01000410.1 GCA_011526015.1 Deltaproteobacteria bacterium
ACCCTTTCTCCTGGGTCATTCCCGAATGTTTCTATCGGGAATCTATAAGTTTTAGGCCTGTGGATGCCCGATAAAGACATTCGGGCATGACAAAGGGGTGCAAGAACTTAGTGTTTGTCGCACTAATCCCTCCGGGATTGCAGGAACTATGTATATTCAAAGGGAACCCCGATAGGGGTTCAATGTTTGTAGTTATCAGAAACTTTAGAATCTATCACAACTCCGGCAGGAGTTGAACGGTTCGCTGAGCTACCAACAGAATCCGTTACAAGCAGGAACACTCAAACACTCGAACACTATTTTCTACCGAATTCTTCGCTTTTTTCTGGCCGGATCAGTTCGTAAACTTTTCTCATCATAAGGAGTGATAAAGATGCCTGAACATATTCAGGGGGCGTTGACTGCGGAAAACGGAAAATTTGCCATTATCGTAGGGCGGTTCAACCAGTTTGTATGCCAGAATCTTCTGGAAGGGGCGCTGGATTGCCTCTACCGCCACCAGGCCCGGCAGGAGAATATCACTATCTTCTGGGTTCCCGGTTCCTTCGAGATTCCCCTGGCGGCGCAAAAGGCCGCGGAAAGCGGGAAGTTCGATGCGGTCATTTGCTTAGGCGCGGTGATCCGCGGGGCCACCCCGCATTTTGAGTACATCGCTTCCGCGGTTTCCAAAGGCGTCGCCAACGTGGCCCTGAAAACCGGAATCCCGGTTATTTTCGGAATCCTGACCACCAATACCATCGAGCAGGCGATCGAGCGCGCGGGAACGAAATCGGGCAATAAGGGCTGGGACGCCGCTCTTTCCGCCATTGAAATGGTCAGTTTGCTGCAAAAAATGTAAACCTGACCGAAAAATTAAATTTGTTGAGTCGCCGGGGAACTCTTTATATAATTTACCGGCTGTTGAATGTATGTTTCGCACAGAGAAGGCGTTTGCCTTTCGGCAATGCGCCATAATCAAAGCCTGGCAGGCCAGGCGGTTTTCCAGCATAACTGAGGATGATTATGCGAGCCTTTTTTCGGTTAAGTTTTTGGGCGCTGCTCTCTGCCGGCGCCGCTTTCTCTCAGCAAGTCGATCTTCGCCTGGAGGTCATCACCCACTTGAATACCGCGTCGCAGTTTGGGGTAGAGAATGATACGATTATTGCCGCAACCAGCGGGGGGCTGTTGATCTACGACCTGGCCAGGAACCAGAGCCACTCCTTCACCTGTGCGGACGGCATTTACGATCATTACCTGAATACCGCCGCCCGGGGCAAGAACAGTTTGTTGATTCTCGGCTCTCTCAGTGGAAACCTCGCTTTCTTGAATCTCGGAGATGGCATCGTGAGCAATGACGAAAATTTGAAAGGCACGGAAATCATCGATATTACAGCCATCGAAGACACCCTGTGGGTGCTATCCAAAAATTTTGTCTCCGCTTACCTGTATGATTCGCAAAAGCAGAAGTACCAATTTCGTGAATCCTACCAGTCATTTGGCGTTCCCCTGGGGGATTTCCGGGCTATCGAATACGCGAATGGCCGCATTTGGCTGGCGAATGACGCCGGGTTGCTGAGCGCCCCGGGCAATTTTCTGAAATATAACCTCTACGCCGCTTCCAACTGGCGCCTGCAAACCACTCTCAACGGGCTGCCGGGCAACACTATCACCGACATCGCCAAAACCGAAACGCCGGCAGCGCTCTACCTGGCTACCAACCGGGGGTTGTCGGTTTATGACTTCAACAGCTTTACCAACATCATTGCCGGTTTGTTAGTGCAGGGGTTAACCGAAGTCGCGGTGCGCAACGGAACGGTTTATGTAGCGGATGCCCGGCGGGTTTACCGGCTCCAAAACAACCAGTTTGAACGGTTATTTACCCTGGCAACGGCCGATATTACCGACCTCTCCATCGCCGCGGGGGCGGATATCTGGGTCTCTACCGTAAAAAGAGGGCTTTACAATCTCACCCAATCGCGGCAGTTGTTAATCGACGGCCCCCTGGATAACTACACCGGGGAAGTGTACATCGACAGCCGCGGCCAACTCTGGTGCACCGGCGGTATCCTGGGGGATGAAAAGGTCAAAGGTATTTTTGTGCAGACCTCTCGCGGGTGGGTGAATTATTACTTCACAGGAGGAAATAATAACCGCTATTATAACATGAATTCCAGCAACCCCATCTTTGAGGACGCCGGGCAAAACATCTGGGTCGGTTCCTGGGGCGGGGGGCTGGTGGTCTTCGACAAGGATATGAACATTCACCCGGTCAATAACCTGACCGATCCGGGCCAGGTGTGGATCAGCTCCGTGGAATCGGAAGATACGGTAACGGTTCAAACTGCCCCGGAATTGCATAGCAGCGTTTACCCGGTGGTCTCCACTGCGGATTAT
The DNA here is from genome assembly GCA_011526015.1 of Deltaproteobacteria bacterium. Classification (GTDB taxonomy): domain Bacteria; phylum Calditrichota; class Calditrichia; order RBG-13-44-9; family J075; genus JABWBP01. Next base: position 2,374 of record WYBG01000410.1, read on the forward strand.
ACGGTGATAACGGATATCGACTACGATCCGCTGCGGCAATCCATCTGGGTGTTGAATTACGCAGCGTCTAACCTTGCCCCGCTCATTGAATACAAAGCGGATCGTTTTGACGAACGGGCGCTGAATCCCGACTCCTGGAAGCATTTTTCCGGAGCTTTCAGCAAGAATGAATTGAACAAAATCACCCAGGACCCTTTCGGCGACCTGTGGATTTCGGCCACCGAGGGAGTGTTTCAGGTGCGGATGAAGGGCGACACCCTTTTGGGCCCCCAGCGATACCAGGAGAGCGATAATCTGAAAATCAATGCCACCACGGCCATTGCCGGGGACCAGGACGGCTACGTCTGGGTCGGTACCAAATCCGGCCTGAACGCCATCCTGAACCAGGTGGTTTATGACTTCCGGGAGACCTACCAGCCCATCGGCTTGAAGATCAACGATATTTTCGTGGATTCCCGGAATAATAAATGGTTTGCCACCGACCGGGGGGTCAGCATCCTGAAATCCAGCGGATCGCCTTTCGATCCTAACAGTTGGATCGACATTGTGCCTCCCAATAGCAGCATCCCGCCGGAACAATTGGCCCTGCGGGCGAACGTGTTCGTAGAGAATCTCCCCTCGGAAGTCATCCACAGCGTGTTTTTGGATGACGCCACCGGCGACGTGTACATGGGAAGCGTTTCCGGTATCGCCATCATTCGCAATAACCCCTTTACCTCTCCCTTCCAGGATTATGCCCAGCTTAAAGTGGGACCGAATCCCTTCGTTTTGGAGGATGGCTTCAACACCCCTCTCACTTTTTACAACCTGGCCCCGGGCAGCGAAGTCAAGATTCTGACCATTAACGGGCAGCTGGTGCGCACCCTGGATCCTAAAAATTTCAACGAAAACAAGGGAGCGATGGCGCAGTGGGACGGGCGCACCCAGGAAGGAAATTACGT
>WYBG01000411.1 GCA_011526015.1 Deltaproteobacteria bacterium
ACCCTTTCTCCTGGGTCATTCCCGAATGTTTCTATCGGGAATCTATAAGTTTTAGGCCTGTGGATGCCCGATAAAGACATTCGGGCATGACAAAGGGGTGCAAGAACTTAGTGTTTGTCGCAATAGAGAATTTTGAATCACATAAACAAAGAATAATCATCGCGGGAATAAAACGATATTTATCAGAAGATGCCAATGTTCCGACGCGGCATAAAAAGGAATTAAGGCCCAATGAATTAGCGACCTGGTCATTAAAGTTAGGAGATTATCGAATATTTTATAAGATGGAAGAAGATGTGGTCAAAATCATAGCCGTAGGTTACAAAGAACATAACGATCTGTACATTCGAGGAAAGCGAGTGACATTATGAAAACCATAGACTTAAGACAAGAAAAACTAAGCATCAACGGTTTGTTGCAGTTAGCGAAGTTAGAGACACTGTTGATCCTGACTGAAGATGGTCAGACATTTATTTTAGAAGATGCGGATGCTTTTGAAAAAGAAGCTGCTATGTTGGGTAATAGTAAAAAGTTCATGAAGTTTTTACAAAAACGATCAAAAGCAGAAGCGACTAGCACAATTGATGAATTAGAGGATAAATTAAAATTGAAAACTACCGGGTAAGACACCTGGAAACCACAAAAACATCCTGAAAGAGTTTACCCCACTGCGAGGCGGTTCCCTTAGATAGAGGCCGCCCCCCGTGATAACCGTTAGCAAATTTAGCATCCACCCCACTCACTCACGCACCCCCTAAACCACCAACTGCAAGCTGGCGCAGGGAAACACCAGCACCCGGAACGGCTCCCTGCCGGGCTGCGGAAAGGTTTTGCGGATGCCCTCCCAATTCGAAAAGGAGGGATAACCCTCCCAGAATACCTGCTCGAAATCCTCCCGGCGAACGTTCTCGGAGTAGAACATGAAGCGTTTGCTCTCCAAAAACCGCTTCGGCTGGGGTTTGCGGAACAGCGCCCCCCCGGGCCCGAACAGGGCGTGATGCCCCAACCCTTCCGAGCAGGCTGAGGCCACGATGACCATGCCGTTCTCTTTCAGCAGGTTTTGGGGGCTGGAGTGCAAGGGAATGAAGGCGTTTTCGGCTTGCAGCAATTCGCTGTCCTTGGGATAGGCATTCAAAATGACCGCGTCGAATGGCGGCGCTGCTGCCGGGGCGCTGTAATACGCCTGTGCGTAGCGGGCCGCTTCCCGGTGAGCGCCCACCAGGTCGCCGCCGAACATGCCCGCCGCTTCCCGCCGGGCGTTGCCGATCATACCGATAAAATAATCCACCCCGATTTCCAGGGCCATGCGCTCGATCTCCTCCCGGAAGCGGTTCCCTTCCACCTCTCCCAATTTTCCCATAAAGCCCATCAACACCGATTTGTGGGTGCGCTTGATAATTTCTAAGTTAGCGATCCCGGGGAAGAGCATTTTTGCGCCGCCGCTGAAACCGGCGAAACTGTGCGGGGTCAGGCCGCTGAGAATGATCCGGAAATCCGCTTCCATAAAGGTTTTGTTGAGCAGCACCGGGGTGCCTTTCCAGACCACCCCGGTCTCTTGCAGATTCTCGAAGGGGCTGTGGCTAACCAGCGGGTACTGATCCACCGCCGCCCGCCCGATCTTGCGGGCAACCTCATCTTTGCTCAACGCCCGGTGCCCCCCGCCGCCGACGAGGAAGGTGATAGATTCGCCCGGGCAGCCGGCGGAGCGCAATCTTTCCAGTAAAACTTCCACCACCGGGGCCATCTTCAGGGGGCGGGTGAGATCATCCACCACGATGGCGATCTTGCGGGGTTTTTTCAGGCTGAGGCGAGGGATTAAATTCTCTAATTTTTGAAATATTTCCGATGCATTTAAGGCCGGCCTTTCCGGCAGTTCCACTACCTGAAGGTCAACATGATCCGGAAACGCCAGGGTTTTGAGATCATCTCCATACCAGGCCCCCCAGGGGATGCTAATTGATTTCATTTGATTCGCTGCCCCACGTAGGCGGTAATGGCGTTCAGGGAGTCGAAATTCTCCGGGTATAAGTCATCGTCGTCCACCGTAACATTAAATTTTTGCTCCAGGAAACCGATCAAATCCAGCATCTTCACCGAATCAATGATCCCGCGTTCCAGCAGGGAATCATCATCGCCCAGTTTGGCAAATTCATTCTTGAATCGCTCGCTGTAAAGATAATTACGAATCTCCGTTTTCACGTCCATAGCACGTTCTCCTTTTTTCGGCCATTATACAACACTTTATCCTTTATCCTTTATCCTTTTTCCTTCGGAATCCCCGCTTACCCGTCGCGGTCGCCCACGTTCATAAACCATTTGTTCCCGTCTTCCACCACGGCTTTCAATTCGGGGTGGGCGCTATAGGCAATAACCGAACTGGTTGCGTCATCGCGAAATTTAAACCCATTGGCCTTTAATACCGGCAGCGCGGGATTGTATTCGTGGGTCACCGTGGAAATGCTGCAAATATGCGGAGTATGATGAATGCAAAAATTTATGAACGTGGAGAGTAGGCGTTGCTCAACCTGGCGTTCCGGCTGACATACGAATTCGGTAAGGTAGATGGTATCCCGGGCTTCATAATAAAAAATATACCCGGCCAATTTTCCGGTTTCGCAATAATTGAACAGTTTGAAAGGGTGCACCGGGTGGTGTCTGAATTTCCAGTCCAGATAGGTATCTTCCCGCAGGCCCATCACCGGGCGAACGGCGTTGATCTCCTGGCAAAGCTCGCGGTATTGCGGGTTGAACTGCATGTTTTCCCCGGCCAGGTTCTCATATTCCCCGGTTTTCCTGAACTTGAATTTAACCATGCCGGCAATTAGCGGGTCCACCATCAGCCCGGCCATTTTAGCCAGGCCGTTATTTTTGAGATAGTGGGAGACCCGGATCGGCAGGACGAAGCGCTTCATGTGGCCGATTTCTTGGTGCTGCACCTTTAAGTGGATATGCACCATCTGATTGTTGGGATGGGCATAGAGAAACGGGATTTCTCCCTGGTCCACGTGGCGTTTGGCCTCCTTGCGAAGTTGAACCGCGACGCCTAAGGTGCGGTATTTTTTTTCGATGGAAAAATCGCCGCAATTCCAACAGGTATATTCGCACCCTTTTACCAGCATTTTGCGGGGATAAACCGCGGTAAAACCGGCCGGGTAAGCATTTTTATCATCCCAGATAATCCAGGCAGTGGCAGGGCCATAAGGATTATCGAAATACAGCCACTGGTGGCGCTTCTCGTATGGAAAATCTTTGCGGGTTCGGTTGGCAGTTAAAAGGTTCAGAAGAATTTCTTTATCCTTCTGAATATTCGCTTCTTTAACGACGTATCCCATTCATAACCCCCCGGTTGCCCTTTACGCCCTGCCTGCTTCCCCGGGGGCGTAAAGTATCTGTGCTGGCCACGGATGAACACTAATAATAAAAGAACCATTTGAGATCATCAGAGATTGCTCTATGGCGATTTTATGCACAGCGCCATAAAACCGGGTGCAAAATATTAAAAGAGGTAATTATTTATACCGTTATTATCACATTTTTGGGGATTTTTTTTCAAAGGGTGAGGAGCCAGAGGCGTGGTGGAAAAAGATTCGGGGGTTGGAAAGAGATAACGTAGCGGATTCACTTCATGGTTTTGGGTAATCATCCGCATTTGACTGGTACATTAAATATTTCCAACCCCCTTGATATTATTGGTTATGCGGCACCATGTGCACAAAGCGGCCATAGCGCAACGGCTCTTCGATCCTGCAGGACCATACCAGCTTGCCATCCAGCACCGTCATATCGGGGCAGCCGTCGCACATATTCTGCGCCCCGTCTTCCAGGATATCGGCAGGCTGAATAATCATGATGGATTGATAATGGAGCCGCGAAAATAGTCGAAGGGGATTTTTAATTGCCGCGAGGAAATAATTCCCGGCGATCTTCCGCAGGCGTGGATCGAAAGGCGAGAGCAAGAGCATGGATTTCCCGCGGTGATGAACCTTAGGGTCGGTATAAGCTAAATACCGCCCGTGCCGCAAATGATGGAATACCTGCGCCATTTCGATAAATTTCGGTCCCACGTAGCCATAGATTTTCTTTTTAGTTCCGATGCGCCCGCTCAGCAGCCATTTGAAGGAATCGGGCTTATGCGTTCCGCCCAGGTAAGCAGCGCTGTCGAACTCCGGGAAACGTTCTTTAATGACGGCATATATCTCGGTGGATAAAATATCGGTTCGGCGGTCATCCGGCTTAATGTACGGGACCTTACTCATATCTACTTTCTCAGCCCCGGCGT
>WYBG01000412.1 GCA_011526015.1 Deltaproteobacteria bacterium
TCCCAGAGCAGCAATTTAGTGGATCTGAAAGCTTACGCTACGGACGCGGACAATACTCCCTACGAGTTAACCTGGGAGTTCTGGGGATACTCGCAATTTACCATCCAGTGGCAGAACCAATCCGAAAAGATCATCAGAATCATTCCCTCCGCGGGGGCGACTTCGGAAACCGGGAATTTCCGGGTGCGCGATCCCCAGGGCGCTTCCGATACCCGCCAGGTCGCCATTACTTACACGGAAACGAATACTCCCCCGCGTCTCTTTTTCCACCCCACCCTTACTATGGGGGAAGACAGCCTGTTAGTGCTGAACCTGGTCAATTTCGTGGTGGACTCCACCAACACCATCGGAGAGCTGTCCTGGGAGTTCAGCGGGGGGGCGAATTTGAACCTGGAGTATGATCCCGCGGCCTACACGCTCAGCATTTTGCCGGAGCGGGATTGGTACGGCCAGTCATTCTTCAATGTGACCGTGCGCGACCCGGAGGGGCTGTCCGACGAGCAGCAGGTGGCCGTAACGGTAGAAAACCGCAACGATCTGCGCAATCTCAGCTTCCACGCCACCGCGGGAGGCGGGGTGGCGGCGGATATTCAGATGGAGATCCCTTCTACGGTGGAATTTACCTACTGGCGGGAGTTGTCGCAGATTATTACCATCCGGATGACCCAGTTCCAGACCCGGCATACCTTCGACCTGGCCAACATTCAGGCGGATACCGTCTATCATTTCAACGTTTATATTCGGGATGAAAAAGGCGGGAGCATCGTTATCGAAGATTCGGTGTTTTCTACCGGATCGCTATCCGCGCCGCTGGCGAGAACCACCAGCGTGGTAGTGTATCCCAACCCGGTCAAAACCGCGAGGGGGCAGAACGAGATGATTTTTACCAATATGCCCCCGGAGGCCAGAACCATCAGCCTCTATTCCATTATGGGAGAGCGAATCTATGAGCAGGCCCTTTCCCAACCGGCGTTGGCGGAGCATCGCATCAACGTGGTGAATGGGGGAGTGGATATTCCCAGCGGCATGTATATCTACATGCTGCGGGGCGAGGGATCGCGGGTGCTGGACAGCGGCAGGATTGTGATTATCCGGTGAAAATCGTGATATAGTGTTTGTGTATTCATGTGTTTCTCGATGGGATGGTTTACCCCTTCGGGGCTTCACCAGGAGTGTTCAAGTGTTCGTGTCCTTTGGTGTTTGAGTCAAAAACAGGCGTCAAAACAGCTAAACACCTGAAATTACTTGCTACCCCGAAAATATTGGCAGTACTCCCGAACCGGGCAGATCTCGCAGCGGGGATTCTGCGCCTTGCAAATCTTTCGCCCGTGCCAGATCAGCCAGTGGTGGGCGCGCGCCCATTTTTCCCGGGGGATGTTTTTCTGCAACTGTAACTCGGTGTTCAGCTCGTTCTTCGCCTCCGCCATGCCGATGCGATTGGCTACCCGGAAAACGTGGGTGTCCACCGCGATAGCGGGGATAGCAAAGGCGGTGCTCATCACCACGTTGGCGGTTTTGCGCCCCACCCCGGGCAGCCGGGTCAATTCCTCCAGCGTTTGCGGTACTTTTTCCCCGAAATCGTTCAGAATCATTTTTGAGGCTGCCAGGATATTCTTCGCCTTGCTGCGGTAGAGTCCCACCTGCTTGATTTTCTCCTCCAAATCTTCCAAAGAGAGCGCCGCGAAAGATTTCGCGTCCGGGCATTCCCGGAACAGTTTTTCAGTAATTTTATTCACCTGGTTGTCGGTGCTCTGGGCGGATAGCATCGTGGCTACCAGCAGTTGAAAATTACTTTTATATTTCAGCGCCGTGGTGGTGTGGCCGTATTGGGTTTCCAGAACCTGCAGCACCGCGGCGATTTTATTCTTCGTCAGCATATCGTTAACTCTCCCGGCGATTCGATGAATTATTGTCCTCCCTGCGCCCGGCTGCGGCGGCAGGGGGTTGAAAACTTGCGGGAGTTGAAAATAGCATGATCGGGCTGAAAATCCAATATTCATCATCGAATTGCTCCCTCCGGGCTTGTCGTGCGGTGAATTCGCTCATAAACATGACAAAAGTCATATTTTTTACTGAAGATTATCATTCTTTTTATCATTTAGCGGTGGTATATTATTTTCGGATTTGGGAGTCCTATTTATTGATCTTCAAGCCTGACAAAGAAAACTTTTCCCGGGATATTGTCCATTATCAAAGAAGTGTTAAATTCAGAGAAATTCTGAGAAGATAACGGTCTGGTAGAAAACAGCAGACTTAACGTTAACTCACAGGAGGTCTTATGAAGAAAGGTTTCGTAATTCTACTAATGGCTTTGCTGCCAACCGGGTTGCTCCTGGCGGCAGGGTTCAACATCGGGGAGTTCGGGGGCCGTTCCGCCACCATGGGCAACGCCGCCGTGGCCCAGGCTTATGACGCCTCGGTATTATTTTACAACCCTGCCGGGCTGGGTTTCTTGAACGGGACCAATTTCTATGGAAACCTTACCCTGATTTCGCCCTCGGCCCAGTTTGTGGGCGCGGCGCCTATTTTCGATAATACCGTCTATCCGGCGCAAAAGCAGTTGTTCCCCCCGGTCGGGATATATGCCACGCACAAGTTTAGCGAAAAATTCGCCGCGGGCATCTCCCTGGTAACGCCGTTTGCGCTCGGCCTGGCCTGGGAAGACAATTTTCCCGGCCGCTTCATCTCCCGGGACGTGGATTTAAAATCGTTTTATATCACCCCCACGGCGGCCTATCAAATCAGCCCCAACCTCAGCGTGGCCGCAGGATTGGACGTGGTACTCGCCCACATCACCCTTATAAGAAATATTCTCGCGTTTGGCAGCCCCGGTTCCCCCGGAACCGACGCCGGTGAAGTCAAGATAGAAGGCTCTTCCAAGCCCGCTTTCGGCTTTACCGCAGGGGTGATGTATAAAGGAGAGCGCCTGGGATTAGGGCTGGCCTACCGCCATTCCATCACCAACAAGGTGGAAGACGGCACGGCAACGTTCACCCTGTTTGATCTACCCGGCAGCTCCGAAAATACCGTGGCCGCCGGCATCACCAACTTCGGGCAATATGGCCTGGAACAAGCCCTGAACGCCGAGCTTAGCTTCCCGAACTATTTCGTCGCCGGCATTTATTATAAGTTGACCGAAAAAGTCGGGGTGGAATTCGATTATGCCTGGTACCGCTGGGAAGTTGTCGATAAAGTAGAGCTAATCCTCGATAACCCGGCCTTGACCTCGGAACTCAGCCTGAATTATAGCAACGCCTACCAACTGCGTTTCGGGATGCACTACGATATTACCGAGAGATTCTCCGTGCGGGCGGGATTCATTTATGATAAAACGCCCCAGCCGGTCGAATCGGTTAGTCCGCTGCTCCCGGACGATACTCGCAACGATTATACCATGGGGCTGGGATACAAAGCCGGGAAATTCCAGTTTGACCTCGGGTATATGTTCGTGGATATCGGCAAGCGCAGCACCGTGGAAGACGGGGTTGGCAAAAACGAGAATAATTTCAACGGAAAGTACCTTTCCTATGCCAATCTGTACATGTTCAGCATCGGGTATTCGATTGAGTAATATCTCCCATTCAGCAAAAAAAAAAATCAGGAGCGATATAATGAAAACCTTTATGAAATTTCTGTTGTTGGCGACGATGCTGGTTTTCACGGCCTGCCAGATAGAAGAACCCACCCAGCCGACGATTACCACCATTCAACCGCAAACCCTGCCGTTGAGCAAGATGATATTTGTCGGCAGCAGCCTGACCGCGGGCTACCAGTCCGGCGGGCTGGTGGATGATTTCCAGCGGCACAGTTACCCATATTTTATTGCCCAGCAAATGGGCCGGGCATCTACAATTCAAATGCCCTGGCTGGCTGCCCCGGGTTTCGGCAGCGCCAATACTCAAACCGGCGAAGCGTTTGGCCCGTTGAAATATGAGAATGGCCAGATCCTTCCCGGCGATCCGGTGCCGGGCGGAATTGCCGGCATTAGCAATCTGCTGGTGCAAGGCGGGAATGCCACGTTATCCAGACCCTATGACAACTTAGGCGTTCCGGGGGCCAAGTTGCACGACGTATTAACGGCGTACGACGCCACCACCGCCAGCAGCGTGAATCCCTTTTTCAACCTGGTGCTGCGAAATCCCAACTTCGGCAATACCACCCAGGTGCAGCAAGCGCAGCTTCTGGCGCCCACCCTGGTGGCGCTGTGGGTCGGCA
>WYBG01000413.1 GCA_011526015.1 Deltaproteobacteria bacterium
GATACATATCCGTGGCCAGCGCCAGCCGTTTGCCGTCCGGCGACCAGGCAAAACCGTTCACCCCGGTGGGAACAGCGCTGATTTGCCGCTCTTCTCCGCTGCTGACGTTGACCGAATAGACCTGCGGTGCGCCGTCCCGGGTGGAAATAAATGCCAGCATATTAGGGTCGGCGGGCGACCAGCGGGGGTGTAAATCATTAGCGGAATGAGTGATCAGCGGTTTGGAAGATTTGCCGTCCGGCGAGACCAGGTAAATGTCCACGTTCTTACTATTTTCCGCGATGTCGTGCGAAGTGAGGGTATAAGCGATCCACTTCCCGTCCGGGGAAATTTGCGGATCATCCACCCGGCCCATGGAAAACAGATCGGTGAAACTAATCGCCCGTTGTTGCGCCGCGCCGAAAGCGCCGAGCAGGATGAGCAGTGAAAAACCGAGCCATGAAATTTGTCGCATGATGTCTCCTTTATCCTTTATCCTTTATCCTTCATCCTTAATATCCTTTATCCAATTCTTGATGAGCGATACAAGTTATTCAATCTTTTCCGATAAATTCAATCCCTTTGTGATTTTACTTTTCGGCTTTGATATACTTATTGCCCTGCCTACATTTGCAGCAATTTTTTCAAAAATGTAGCAGCGGTTCAGGCGGGGTTCACAAGAAAGGCACCAGAATGAAAAAAGTAGCGCTACTTCTGCTCGCAGTATGGATTACCATCGGGGTTGGCGGTTCCCTGGCATTAGCCGGGAACAGTGACAGCCTGGCCGCCTCTGCCTCAGGCGATTCGCTGGCCGCGGAACCTGCGTTCGTGGCGGATGAAGACAGCGCCGGTGCAGCCCACGGTGAGGGCAAATCTCACAGCTCCTCCATCGGCACGGAACTGCCCTTGTGGAGCGTGATCCCTTTCATCGGCATATTACTCTCCATTGCCATTTTTCCTCTAATTGCGCCGCACTTCTGGCATCACCATTTCGGAAAGATTTCCGCATTCTGGGCGCTGCTGTTCGCGGTTCCCTTTGTGGCGGAATTCCGCGCCGATGCGGTGCATGAAATCCTGCACACCTACCTCCTGGAATACATCCCCTTCATTATTTTGCTATGGGCGCTCTACACCGTGGCCGGGGGCATTTTGGTAAAAGGCGCGCCGGTGGGAGTGCCGCTGAATAACCTGGTGATGTTGATCATCGGCACCGCGCTGGCCTCCTGGATCGGCACTACCGGGGCGGCCATGGTGCTCATCCGCCCCTTTATCCGCATGAATCAATACCGGCAATCGAAGGTGCATTTGATCGTTTTTTTCATCTTCCTGGTCGCGAACATCGGCGGTTCCCTTACCCCGCTGGGCGATCCTCCCCTCTTTTTAGGATTTCTGCAGGGAGTAAAATTCTTCTGGACCTTCAGCCTCTTCTGGGAAATGCTTTTTGTGGCGGGCGTTTTACTGGTCATTTTCTATGCCTGGGATACCTACATGTTTCGCAAAGAGGGCTGGCACGAAAAACTGCACTTGATCGACACCCAGGTCGATTTGCCGGATGATATGGGGGATGGCCTGATAGTAAACGAGAAGGTAGAGGTGGAAAACGCCCGCACGCTCAAAAAGCGTACCCAAACCTATCGTATGGAAATCCAGGGGCTATTCAATATTGTATTTCTGTTGGGGATTATCGGGGGAGTGCTCTTCAGCGGCTACGTTCACCTGGGAGAGGTGACCGTGCTGGGCATTCACATGCACTGGCAGAACATTATCCGGGATTTTTTCCTGATCGCCATGGGGCTTCTCTCCTTTAAGATCACCCCCCGGAAATATCGCGAAGGCAACGAGTTCAACTGGTTTCCGATTCTGGAAGTAGCCAAACTGTTCGCGGGGATATTTATCACCATCATTCCGGCGCTGGCAATGCTGCGCGCCGGGGAGCAGGGACATCTGGATTTCATCATCCGGGCGGTGGAAGAACCCTGGCACTACTTCTGGATTACCGGGGCATTATCCAGCTTTTTAGACAATGCGCCCACCTACCTGGTATTCTTCAATACTGCGCTGGGCAAATTCAGCCACCTGTTTGCCGGGGCGCCCGGGGTGCAATGGCTGATGAGCGACGGGGCCATTTACCTCAAAGCGATCAGCACCGGGGCGGTGTTTTTCGGCGCGAATACTTATATCGGCAATGCCCCCAATTTCATGGTCAAATCTATTTCCGAGCAGTCGAACATTAAAATGCCCAGTTTCTTCGGATTTATGGCCTATTCGCTGGCTATTTTGGGGATGCTGTTTATCATTACGACGTTCATATTTTTCTGAACCGACCGGGCGGATTGGTTACTATTCGGCTATCCCTGGCGGCTGAATGATTACTTTATTTTTTCGATTCCATGGCCTACATCGATACCCACACCCACCTGCACTTCGAGGAATTTGATGCGGACCGCGAGGCGGTGATTAACCGGGCGCGGGAGGCCGGGGTGGCGCAAATCATCACCCTGGGTACCGGCCTGGCTTCCAGCAGGGAGACACTGGAAATCGCCCGCCGCCGCCCGCATGTCTTTGCCGCCGCCGGCATTCACCCCTCGGAGGCGCACCTCGCCGCCCCCGGCGACGTGGATGCGATTCGAGATCTGGCAAAGCAGGAGGCGAAAATCGTTGCTATCGGTGAAATCGGGTTGGATTTTTATCGTGATAAAACCTACCACCGCGAGCAGTATGAGACGTTCCGTGCCATGCTGCTCATCGCCCGGGAGTTGGAGCTGCCGGTCGTGATCCACAACCGCTCCGCCCAGCGGGAAATGCAATGGTTCTTCCAGGAAGAAAAAATTACCGCGCTGGCCGGGGTGATGCACTGCTTCGCCGGGGAAATCATCGACGCGCGGTTCTACCTGGAAATGGGGCTGCACATATCCTTTACCGCGGACATTACTTTTCCCAACTTCTCCCGCGGGGAGGTGGTCAAATTCGTGCCCCTGGACCGCCTTCTGCTGGAAACCGATTCTCCTTTTATTCCCCCCGCCCCGCTGCGCAAGCAGCGCAACGAGCCTGCCAATGTCGTCTATGTGGCGGAAAAATTGGCTGAGATCCACCGCAAGCCCCGGGAAGAAATTGCCCGCATCACCACCGGGAATGCCCGGCGGCTGTTCCGCCTCCCGCAAGAGTGATCGTTAAGAGAGGGGGTGATGGAGTGATGGATTAATGGATTAGGGGATTAGGGGATTAATGGTGGACTATCACGTAATCTTTCACAATTCCTTCGCCTGGAAGCAGAGCTTCCCCCAATTGCATTGCGATGTAGAGCATCGCAACGAGTTGCCTGGTTGCCTGGTACACCGCTCGTCACGATGCTCCGCATC
>WYBG01000414.1 GCA_011526015.1 Deltaproteobacteria bacterium
ACCGCCTGCTTTGTCATTCCCGCGAAAGCGGGAATCCACGATTTCTGCTGAGTTTATGGATTCCCACTTGCGTGGGAATGACACCGTACACCTCCTTAAGCAGCATTAATCGTTTAGGACTACCCAAGTACTTTCTAAAGAAAATCATTCGTGAAAATTCGTGGACATTCGTGGCTTTTTTCTTACTTCGCAACAACTCTAATAAAAAAGCTCCCCCGCAAGAGAGGAGCTTTCACGATCAAAATCCTGAAAAATCAAATTTGTTGTGATTATTCTTCTTTGGTCTTATCGACGATTTCCGCATCCCCCGCGTTCTTTTTAATGGAGTCGATAGTCTTTTTCGCGGAAGATTTGTCGGAATACCCCTGGCTTTGAAGAATAACCTGGCCATTCGGTGCAATCAGCACAAAACGAAACTTGCTACCCTTGTCCTTGCTAATCTCGAATTTGTAAGGCATTTTCAAGCCTCCTACGCTATGGATTTAGCCGTTCACCCTAATTAATTATTCCTTCGATTCAACAAAAATCGAAGATCGGTGCAGCTAAGATAAAAAAAACCGCAAAATATGCAAGATTTTTATGAAAGTTTTGGCAAAAATTTTCGCGCAAGGGCAGATAATTCGATTGTTTAGGAGAACGAAAATGCCGGGAACATTCAGGGTTTGTCGCTCTCCAGGAGATTGTAGAATACTTCGAAGTCGATCTTGAGGTCCAGCAGGTAGAGCCGGAGAAGCTCGGTAGAAAGGGCGGGATTATTGGGAATGGTAATGCGCCGAAAGGGAAATGCGTTCTGCCGCAGAACGGTGATATCCGGGGTATTGAGATCCTCGGAATATCCCAGGGCGCGGAAGGCTTTCAACACTTTCCGGTGTTCGATCCTTGGAATCCGGGCAACGGCGCTTTCAGACATCAGATCTGACCTGGATTTTTTCGTGGCGTTGTTTGTGGCTGATCACATAGGCATTGATGGCGGCCTTCAGCAGCGCCTGAACTTTGGCTTCGGTTTCCGCCTCCACGTGGCAGCCTTCCAGGTTGGGGCAACTGCCGACATATAAGCCATCCTCGATTTTCCGAACCACAACCCGTAATTTCATGGACCTGTCTTACCCGTTTTTGTTCAATATATCAGTACTGCCGCGTTGACACAACAGTGTACTGATTTTTAGTGAATAAATCAATGTGCGGCCCGCGGAAATTATGTTTCTCCTGGAAACCGAACTCCCCGCGTCGTATGTTTCAACCCCTGAAATCGACTGCGGAAAACAACACGATATTGAGAATTCGTTATGAAGATCCATCCCGAAAACGTGCACTTTATCCTGGTAGAGCCGAAAACCCCGGGCAACATCGGCGCGGCGGCGCGGGCCATCAAGACCATGGGATTCGGCAACCTGGCGCTGGTCAATCCCGGCGACCTGGGCGCCCCGGAAGCGCGCTGGATGGCGCACGCTGCGGAAGACGTGCTCGAGAACGCGCGGATCTTTCCCTCCCTCTCCAAAGCGTTGAAAGACAGCCACTTTGTGGTGGCAACCACCCAGCGGGTGCGCGGGTATCACTTCCCCTATTATACCCCCGCGGAACTGGGCGAAAAGCTGATTCCGCTCTCGCAGGCGCACCGGGTCGCCATCGTGTTCGGGCGGGAAAACAGCGGGCTGACCAACGAGGAGCTGCGCTGCTGCCACGCCATCTCCACCATTCCCGCGGCGGTCAACCACCCTTCCCTGAACTTGGCCCAGGCGGTGATGGTCTATGCCTACGAACTGTTCAAAGCCTCGTTCGAGGAAGAAAAACGCTTCCGGTGGCGGCTGGCCAATTACCAGCAGATGGAGGGGGTGTACGAGCACCTGCGCAGCAGTTTGGAGCGGGTGAATTTCATTCCCATGGATAGCTGGGAGAATTTTATGATGCGCTTCCGGCGCATGTTCGCCCGCGCCAACCCGGAGGTGCGCGACGTGAAGGTGATGCACAAAATTTTGCAGGCGTTCGATGAGTACATCCGGCGGATGTAGGGGTGAACCGCGATTCGCCCCGGCGCAACCTAATAAAGACCTCAAAGGTTTTGGAAACCTTTGAGGTCTTTTTCACCTTTGAGGTCTTTTTCAGCCGGAACTTGATTTTCTTCGACAATTTAACCTTTCCCCGCCAATTCGCAAACCCCTTCTTTGCTTAGCAGGGCAAAAAACTTGACCAAAATCATGTTTTAACCTGATCTATGTCATTTTTCTGGAATCATTGGAAGCTGCATATTTCCAACAACGCAAAAGAAGAAAAAAATATCTTGAATAAAATGGGCGTTTTTTTTAGGTTGAAGGCCAATTCTAAGTGAAAAAAGCTAAAGGCCGGTACCGCTAAATGCAAGTTCCTGTACGGCACATTTTGGGCGCTTTTTCAGGTCATCCTCTTTCCCCCGAACGTTACCTCCCTATCATAATTAACGGTATCATCAAACCCCATCAAGCAGAAAGGGTATTATGAACGACCATGTTCAAAAGCTGATGGCCGAAGTAAAGGCCAAGAATCCCAGCGAGCCGGAATTTCACCAGGCCGTATTTGAAGTCGCCGAATCCCTGGCGCTGGTGCTGGAGCGCCACCCGGAATACCGTTCCTGGAAGATTCTGGAACGCATCATCGAGCCGGAACGGGTGATTTTGTTCCGGGTTCCCTGGATGGATGACAACGGTGAGGTGCAGGTCAACCGCGGTTTTCGCATCGAGATGAACAGCGCCATCGGCCCCTACAAAGGCGGGCTGCGCTTTCACCCCTCGGTAAACTTGGGCATTTTGAAATTTTTAGCCTTCGAGCAGGTATTCAAAAACAGTTTGACCACCCTGCCGATGGGCGGCGGAAAGGGCGGATCGGATTTCGACCCCAAGGGCAAGAGCGACAACGAAGTAATGCGCTTCTGCCAGAGCTTTATGAGCGAGCTTTTCCGCCACATCGGGCCGGATACCGACGTGCCCGCGGGGGACATTGGGGTAGGGGCGCGGGAAATCGGCTTCCTGTTCGGGCAGTACAAAAAACTGCGCAATGAATTTACCGGGGTGTTGACCGGCAAAGGGTTGAACTGGGGCGGTTCCCTCATCCGCCCGGAAGCCACCGGCTACGGAGCGGTCTATTTTGCCGCGGAAATGCTGGGCGTCCGCGGCGAGACCCTGGAAGGCAAAACCTGCCTGGTTTCCGGCTCCGGCAACGTGTCGCAATACACCGTGGAAAAACTGCTCGACCTGGGCGCGAAGGTAGTGACCCTGTCCGATTCCGCGGGTTACATTTACGACGAAGCCGGCTTCACCCGGGAAAAGCTGGATTACGTGATGAACCTGAAAAACGTGCGCCGCGGCCGCATCAAAGAATACGCGGATAAATATAAAACCGCGCTGTACACCCCGGTAGATCCCACCCAGGATTACAACCCGCTCTGGAACCACAAGGCCCACTGCGCTTTCCCCAGCGCCACCCAGAACGAGATCAACGGCAAAGACGCCCAAAACCTGGTCAAGAACGGGGTGTACGTGGTTTCCGAAGGGGCGAACATGCCCACCACCATCGATGGTGTAAACGTGTTCCTGGAAAACCGCATCCTCTACGGGCCCGGCAAGGCGGCCAACGCCGGCGGGGTGGCGGTATCCGGCCTGGAAATGTCGCAAAACAGCATGAGGATGCCCTGGAGCCGGGAAGAAGTGGACAACCGCCTGCACAACATTATGAAGAGCATCCACAAAACCTGCGTGGAAGTAGCGGAGCGGTTCGGCACTCCCGGCAATTACGTCAACGGGGCCAACATCGGCGGCTTCCTGAAGGTGGCGGACGCGATGCTCGATCACGGGCTGGTGTAAATCGCCGCTGCGGTTAAATTACTTTCTGATGTCCGGCAGAACGCGCTCGTTCCAACGGTCTCCGTTGGAACGAGTTGCGCGATGCTCTGCATCGCGTTCGGATAGGTTCTAAATTATCCCACCCCTCTCAACCCCAACAGGAGAACAACCATGAGCCAGGCCAATAAACCTGCCGCCGGGTCGATTACCTGGGCCGACCTGACCGTGCCCAACGCCGAGGCGATTCGAAATTTCTATAGCGAAGTGGCGGGCTGGACGTTCGAGCCGGTGGACATGGGCGGCTACAGTGACTATAGTATGACCTCGCCGGAGAACGGCCAGCCCCTGGCCGGGATTTGCCACGCCCGGGGGGTCAACGCCGGTCTTCCTCCCCAATGGCTGATTTATATTACCGTGACAGATTTGCAGCAGAGCGCCGTCCGCTGCACCGCGCTGGGCGGGAAAATCATCGCAG
This sequence comes from Deltaproteobacteria bacterium, assembly GCA_011526015.1. GTDB lineage: Bacteria > Calditrichota > Calditrichia > RBG-13-44-9 > J075 > JABWBP01. The sequence continues at coordinate 4,288 of WYBG01000414.1, forward strand.
CGCCCCAAAAAATGGGCAGTTTCGGGCGGTTTTGCGTCATTCAAGATCCGGCCGGGGCGGTAGCGGCGCTCTTTGAACCCGCAAATTAAGGAGCATGCTCATGAAAAAAGTACCACGGGTGTTCACCATCACGATCAGCTTTTTCGTTCTGGCCGGGTTGGCTCTCTTTCTCGGCGCCGAAGATGGCGCCGGGGGGCTGGTTGCGCAAACGAAAAAGACCCGGGTGCTGATTGTCTATTTCTCCGCCACCGGGAACACCGAAAAAATGGCCCGCGCAGTTGCCGAAGGCGTGGGAAAAGTTGAAGGCGTGGAAACGCTGCTGAAAACCGTGGCGGAAGTGGCCCGGGCGGACGTGGAAAGCGCCGACGGGTTGATCATCGGCTCCCCGGTGTATTACGCCAACATGGCCGCGCCGGTCAAGCAGTTCATCGACGATTGGTATGCGCAGAACCTGAACCTGTTCGATAAAGTGGGAGGAGCGTTTGCCACCGGGGGAGGCCTCACCGCCGGGCGGGAAACCACTATCAATTCCCTGCTGCTGGCCATGCTTAACAACGGGATGATCGTGGCCGGGCCGCTATATGAAAGCTGGGGCACTTTCGGGGCCTCGGCGGTGACGGATGCGCCGGATCCCGGCATCAGCGAACATGAATTAGATGACGCCCGGCGTTTGGGAGAGCGGGTGGCGCGGCTGGCGCTGAAGCTAAAGGGATGAGCAGGAGGGCAATCTCGCGTAACCACCCCTGATTTACTCGCTGGACGCGTCGTAAATCTGTCCCCTACTTGCCAAAGGAGGGGAATTTACAAATATCCACCGCAAAACTTGATAAGGTTTACGCCTATGCGGAACGCCGGGATGGAGCGCACTAACAGACGAAACTGAGTTTCGTCTGTTAGTCCGTTGCTAAACAGAGTTTAGCAACGAGTAGAAACCCTCTACGAGTATAACGAGATTCATTTTTTGGCAAATTTCACCGCCTCGATGGTTTTGAAGCGCACCGGGTTGCCGTTATGGCTGGCCGGTTTATAGCGATATTTTTTCAGGGCAGCGACGGTTAAATCGCTTAACCGCGGATCGTTGCCGGCGGAGATGACCGTAACCGATTCCACCTCCCCATTTGTCCCCACAATACATTCCGCCAATACCAGCACCGCGCCTTTAAAGTCCGCCGGGGGAACCGGTTTCTCTTTGTGGAGATACTCTTTGGTGACCAGGGCGTCGGTCACAATGGCAATTTCGCCCCCCTGCGCCGCACCGGAAACCGGTTGGGCGGCCGGTGAAGGGGTCGTCGCCGCCGGGGTGGTTTGGGAAATCGCCGGGGCGGCCGGTTTCTGGGAAGCCGGTTCGCTTGTGGAGGTGTTCGCCGCCGGTTGAGTAGATTGCGGCTCTATTTTTGGAGATGTTGCGGGAGCTTTAGCAGTATTCGCGGCCTGGGAAGCGGCAACCCCCCCGCCTGCCGGTTTTGCCGGGGGAATGGATTGCGGCTCGGTTTTTGGAGGCGTTGCAGGGTTTTTCGCAGTATTCGCGGCCTGGGAAGCGGCGACACCGCCTCCCGGCGTCGCCGGTTGGGCGGTTTGCGTCGCTGTCTTGGGCGGGATAGAAGTGGTTTTGGGGGTTTCCGTAACCGGCTTTGTGGCTGCAATGCCGCCTGCTTTCGATCCCGAATCGGTTTTCGGGGAGGCCGACTGGGGTTTCGGGGAAACCGGTTCGGTATTTTTCGCCAGGGAAGCGCTGGAAGGCGGCGAGGCCGCCGGGGCGCGCCGGGGCGCAAGCGCTTCTTGCACGGATTTTAGCTGCGCCAGCGCCGCGGCGTCATTCGGCTGGATGGCCAGAACGTTTTCATAATATCGCTGGGCTTCCCGGTAGCGCCGGTTTTTTTCCGCCGCCGTGGCTTTTTCCCGGTAAAAATCGAGAATGGATTTTTGCATTTCCAACGCCCCGGGGTGGTCCGGTGCGACTGCCAGCACCTGTTGCAGATAAACGACGGCGTTATTTTTCGGGGGAGCCAGATATTGCCGGCGCTCGAAAGCCTGTTTGGCTTGCGCCATCAATGCTTCGACCTGTTCTTCTTGCTGCTTCTTTTCGATTTCCTGATCCTGAAAAATGGCATTGATATCATCAATGCGGTTCTTTGCCGCGGACGCCAAAGCATCTCCCGGGAAGGCGATGAGAAACTGCTGGTACGCCTGCCGGGCCTGCGAATACTGTTGTTCCCCATAGAGTTGTTCGGCGCGGGAATAGAATTGCTCGGCGCCGGGCGCGGTGCGGGTCTCGCCGGGAAACAGAAGGCGATAGGCGGCAAAGAGAAGAATCGCGGCGGCAACTGCGCCCAGGCCGGCGTAGAGCGCCTTCCGGCTGAACGCGGCCGGGCGGCGTCGCGAGTGGGGCGCATCTTTCGGGCGAGGCGGGTGAACCGGCGCGGCCGGCTCTGCCGGGGAAGCTGCTGCTTCCGGGGCGGGGTAAGTCCTGGGAATGGGAATCGCTTCGGCGACGGCCGCCTCAGGGGCCGGGCGGGAAAGCGTCTGCGCCACGGCGGCGCCCATGGGCCGCCGGATTTCCGGGGCGTTCCGGCTGCCGTTTGGGAATTGCCGGGGATTTTTCTCCCTGGGAAACGTATAGTGGCATTTTTTGCAGAATAAATTGATCTCCGGGTTGGGAGCGCCGCATTTGCTGCATATTATCATGTTGATCTCCTTCTGCCTTCGCCCGGAAGAGAATGGGTTAAAGCGCCTGCGAGGTACGCCGGGTACCCGGCCTTCCGGAAAAAACGTAGCGGCAAAATCACTTTTTCTCTCTCTGTTTCAACACACCTTTAGGTCAAAGACCGGAGCATAAATTTCGGAAGATTCAAAAATTTGTTGTGTTTTACCTCAACAAAAACGAATGTGTTTTTCCAGCGGGGAGAAGGCGGCCGGGGGAAAATTTGCTGTTGGAAAAACTGCCCGGCCTGAGTATTTTTGAGCTTTCCATCCGCTTTTCGGCGGCGGGGAAAAGTTGGTGGTAACTCTTCAGCCACTAAGGTTCATAATCGCAAAGGGGCATGGATCGAATTTAAACCTTCCAAACAGAAAGGATCGAGAATGCAGGGTAATTTCAGCATCGCAATGCGGGCGATTTTCTGCGCCGCAGCCATTACCTTCACGGCCATCGCGGGAAATGGCAAATCCGTTTCTCCCGCGGCTTCCGCTAAATCACCCCAAACGGTTTTAGCTGAGAATAGAGCGTTTTTGCCCAACGTGGTGGCGGTAAAATTCAAAGACCGCCGCAGTTTTGGAGAAGAGGCGGTGGCCACCGGCATCGCCTCTATCGACGCGCTGCTAAACCGCTACCGGGCGACGGTGATGAAGCAATTCGTGAAAGAGAGCTTCATTCGCCCGGATATCGACCGCTCCGTGGCCATGGAGAGCATCTACAACGTTTTTTATGCCGGGAACGCCTCCGCGCTGGAAGTCGCCCGGGCCTTTGCCGGCGACCCTAACGTTGAATACGCCGAACCCAGGTACGTCTATGAAATCAGCGACATTCCCAACGACGCGCTCTACGCCTCCATGCCGCAGTTTGCCCACGTGCAGGCCCCCGCGGCCTGGGACGTGGTAAAGGGCGCGGCGGGCAGCGTGGTCATCGCCGTGGTGGACGGGGGCAGCGATTGGGACCATCAGGATTTGCTGGCCAATATCTGGAATAACGCCGATGAAATCCCCAACAACGGCATCGACGACGACAACAACGGGTTCATCGACGACGTTCGCGGCTGGAACTTCGCCAACAACAGCAATGATCCCACCGGCCTGCCCAACACCCCGCAGAACGCCTCGCACGGAACCCACGTGGCCGGCACCGCCGCGGCGGTTACCGACAACACCATCGGGGTGGCCAGCATCAGTTGGAACTGCGTGGTAATGCCCATCAACGCCGGCAGCCCCTCTTCGGACCGCTCCATCGCTTACGGGTACGACGGGATCGCTTACGCCGCGGCCAACGGGGCGCAGATCATCAATTGCAGTTGGGGCGGCCTGGGAAATCCTTCCAGTTTGGAGCAGGACGTGATCAATTTTGCGTACGCCAACGGCGCGCTGGTGGTGGCGGCGGCTGGAAACGCTTCCAACGACAATGATCAAAATCCCCATTACCCTTCGAATTATAAGAACGTGCTGGCGGTGGGCGCTACCGGCACCGCCAACGACACCAAAGCCAGTTTCTCCAATTACGGGGTTACCGTGGATGTTTTTGCCCCGGGAGTGAATATTTACAGCACCGTTCCCAATAACGGGTATCAATCTGCGTCCTGGTCCGGCACCTCCATGGCCAGCCCCATGGCCGCGGGGTTGGCCGGCCTGGTGAAAACTTTGAATCCGGGATACACCGTGGATCAATTGCGCGAGCAGGTGCGGGTGACCTGCGACCCCATCGACGCGGTGAACCCGGCCTTCTCCGGGAGGCTGGGCAAGGGGCGCATCAACGCCCTGCGGGCGGTGACCGATTTCAGCATTCCCTCGGTGCGCATCAAGGAGGTCTCTTTTACCGACAGCGGCGGCAACGGGATCATCAACGCCGGGGAGACCATCGATCTCACCATCCAGTTTATCAACTACCTGGCCGCGGCCGGCAACGTGGCGGCGACCCTTACCGAATCGGATAACAACATTACTGTTACCAGCGCCAACGCTACCATCCCCTCCATCGCTTCCGGCGGGGTGGAGAGCACGAATTTCCAGTTTACCGTGGCCAACGGAACGCCGGACGGCTACATTCTCCGCTTCGTGACGGTGCTGAGCAGCGGCGCTTATAGCGACCGCGATTTTTTCACCCTGACCGTAAATCCCCCGCCGTTTATGACCCACAACACCGGCACGGTGCAGGCCTCCATCACCCTGGAAGGGAATATCGGGTTTACCGGCTTTGATGGCACTCCCGGGGTGGGCTTTGTGCATGACGACGATAATTACCTCTTCGAAGGCGGGCTGCTGATCGCTACCGGGGTTACGAAAATCTCCGACTGCGTTCGCGGGGCCGACGGCCAGACCCAGGACGAGGATTTCCGGGCCGGCGCGGGAGAGCAGCTCTCCATCATTTCCCCCGGCGTTATCGCCCATGAAGAAGGCTCGGTTCTGCTGGTGGACTCCGCCGCGGCCTCGCCCATCGGCATTTCGGTGCTGCAGGAGACCTTCGCCGATGATCGTTCCCAGTTCCAGGATTTCGTGATCTTCAAATACACCATCGTGAACAACAATAACAGCGCGGTTTCCAATCTTTACGCCGGGCTGTTTTTCGACTGGGATATCAATCTCACCGCCAACGATTACGCCCGCTACGACGCTTCCCGGAAGATGGGATACGCGCTCAATTCCGCTTCCAATCCCACGAAAATTGCCGCCACCCGGCTGCTCACCGGCGACGCCGCGGCGACCTACCGCTCTATTGATAATCCCGCGGAACTATATGACGGTTTCACCAACCAGGAAAAATGGAATTTTCTGAGCGGGGGCATTCAAACCCAATCGCTGGATAATGTGGATATTTCGACTATCCTGGGAACCGGCCCCCTGAACATCCCGGCGCAGGGGTCGGTGGTGGTGGCCTTTGCGGTGATCGGCGCGGCCAGCCTGGCGGAGCTGAACGCCAGCGCGGACAGCGCCCAGGCGTTCTGGGACAACCCGCCCACCGGCATCGAACCGTTGAACGGTTTTTTGGCGGAGGGTTTCCAATTGTTCCAGAACTATCCCAATCCCTTCAACCCGGAAACCGCGATCAGCTATCAGCTTCCCCCGAATGGGCAAGCGGCAATCAGCCACGTGGAGCTGGCGATTTACAACTCCCTGGGGCAGAAAGTGCGCACCCTGGTAGCAGCCAGCCAGGCCCCCGGCGCGTACCGGGTAACCTGGGACGGCAGAAATGACGCCGGAACGCCGGTTGCCAGCGGAATTTACATCTATCGCCTGAGCGCCGGAAACGTGGCGCAGGCCCGTAAAATGCTGCTGCTGCGTTGAGCATAGAAGGAGTGCAGAATTTATTCTGCACGGTTAGTGCAAAATGAATTTTGCACTCCATTTACGATGAAAATTTTAGAACTCTGCCTCTCTCCCGACTTCGGCGGGTTGGAAATTCACATGCGGGATTTTACCGCCTGGCTTTCCCGCCGGGCCGATTGCGCCCCTTGCGCGGCGGTGCAGGAAAATACCCGCCTGCACCGCGCCCTGGCGACGCTGAACGCCCCGCTGCTCACTTTTCCGGCCGGGGCCGGCAAATTTCCCCTCGCCAAAGCCCGCCTGCTGGCGAAATTCATCGAGACGCAGACGGTGGATATCGTTCACGTGCACTGGAAGTATGACCTGCCGCTAACGGCGCTTGCCAAACGCTTCTCCAAACGCCCGTTTCGATTGCTGCATACCCGGCAGATGAGCCTGCCAGGGAAGAAATTCGATCCCTATCACCGCTTCGTTTACGGGGCGATGGACGGTTTCATCGCCATCACCCAATATATCGCCCGGCAGGCGCGGGAGAATTTGCCGCTCCCCGCGGAGCGCATTCACCAGATTTACTACGGGGTGGCCGCGCCGCCGCCGGTTGACCCGGAGGCGACTGCAGGGTTGAAAAGGGAGTTGGGGATTGGGGAAGAGTTTGTGGTGGGTTTGCTGGGACGGATCAGCGAATTCAAGGGGCAGCGCCTGCTGTTAGAGGCGTTGCACCGGCTCAACCGCGAGAGAATTCGCCTGCACGCCCTCATCGTGGGAGAGGCCTTCGAGCCGGAATATCTGAACGGTTTGCAGCAATTCGTGCAAGTAAACGGGCTGGGAGAGCAGGTACGCTTCCGCGATTTTCATCCCCGGCCTTACGAGTTGATGGCCTGTTTGGACGCGCTGGCGCTGACCACTAAACGGGAAACCTTCGGGTTGGTGTTGATCGAAGCAATGCAGGTGGGAATTCCGGTGATCGGCAGCAATGCCGGGGGGGTGCCGGAGATTATCGACCATGAGCAAACCGGCCTGTTATTCGAATCCTGGAACGCCGCTTCCCTGGCGCAGGCCTTGAAGCGGTTATACCTGGATCCGGATTTGCGGAAACGCATCGCCGCGGCCGGGCAGCGAAAAGCGCGGGAAAATTTCGACCTGGAAAAGCAGTACCAAAAAGTTTTGCAGACCTTTCGAGAGCTTCATGGGGGGGGGATAAGGTATAGGGTATAAGGTATAGGGTATAAGGTTGTACCATCACCTGACATTTGACAATTGTCAATGCTGTGAACCGGAGAGTGGGAGAAACGGAGAATGGGAGATGCAAGTCTCCGTTTCTCCGGCTCCCCCGCTCTCCGTTTCACCTTTTCAAATTCTCAAAGGTCAGGTGATAGTACAGGTATAAGGTATAGGGAAAACGACGCCTTGCACCCTCGCTGCGCCCGTTTACCGGAAGGCATTGTTGTCGCGCTGCACCTCGACCTGCCGCTGCCAGTCCGGCTGGTTCAATTCTTTCCGGTAGGTGGAATGCAGCAATTCATACTCCCCAAACCCTCGTAAATCCGCAAACACAAAAATGCTCCCCCCGTCCAGGGAGTTGTAGGTCCACATCTCGTAGGGTTTTTTCCCGCTCTCGGAGGGGCTGCGCTCGATGTCGTCAGGAAAACCGTACATCAGCAGAACCCGCCCGCGGTCGCTTTTCCAGCCCTCTTTGAATTTGGTGCGGAAATTCACCTGGGCGTATTCTACCATTTCAAAATACTTGATCTTGAACTCGTTTTGGGGAGTATTGGAGTCGGCGTCGCGCTGCCGCCAGAATTCTACCAGAAATTCGATCTTCCCTTTGGCGTCCAGATTCTTGAAAATCTTCTTCTCGTCGTTGGTGGCAATATATTTCGCCTTGTCGAATTCCTGATCCATTTCTGCTTCGCTGAGCCGGGAATAATAAGATGCCATAAGCTCCGCGGTGACGGCCCGGGTTCGTTCGGCCAGGTCCAACTGCTCTTTCGAGGGTTTGAACATCCGGAAAGGCTGGGTTTTCTTCACCGTCTGGCCGGTCTGGTCATCGGTGAATTGAAGGTTAAGAAAATAGGTGTCGGAATTCAAAGTGACAATGTTATGGCCCCCCACCAGCACCGCGCTGCTGCCGGCTTTTTGCTTCTTCTTTTGGGGAAACGTGCGCACCACGCTGCCCTGACTATCGGTTATGTAGGAATCGACCGTGTAAGTGTTCGGCTCGGCCTCGGAAAAGGGGAGGTTGTAAGCTTCGGCGTAGTAATACAGCATGGGCTGCACCAGGGTGTAAACCCCGGAAGGATTGGGAATGACCTCCAGCCCGTTTTTGTAAAACCTGGTTTTTTCTTCCGCTTTGGAAATTTTTTCCGCTAATTGAATGTCGCTTAGAACCGGCTGGTTATCCTGAAAAGGTTTTACCTCCAGGTCCATCAGGTATTCGCCGCGGGCGCCGGATTCCGAGTCCGTTAACGCAATGGAAGCGGAATATTTTCCGGGAGAAAGCTTGCAGAGGAAAAGGTGCTGCAATTGGCTGTAGGGACGGATTTCCTCGAGGGTGCGTATCCGGTTGACAAAAGGCTGGGTTTCGCTGTATGCAACCGCCTCCTGGTTGCGAACTTCGAGCTGGAGCGTGAAATGAGCTGCATAACCGCTGTCCTCCGGCACGTAACGCAGATTCTGTTGCAGAAAAGCAATGTAGAATTCCACGTATTCTTCATTCCCCTCGGCATCGAATTGCGCGTAACTCACATTCAGGGGAAAAAATTGGGGCTGCTGGCTCCGCAATGCGCCCATAAACGACAATATGGCGAAGCCAGCCAGGTAGTGTAGAAATAGTTTCATAATCGACTCTCCGGTAAATGCCCTCTCTTTTCCACATCGAACCGGGCACCCCTTCATCCTGGCGCAAACCCGGCGCATTTTCTTACTTTTTCCTTTTACCTTTTGCCTTTTTTTGCCTTTTAACCTGTTTCAACCTCCTTACAAATGCCCAACCTCCCGCTTTGGTTCCTGCTCACTCGAATTTCACCGAAACCACTTTGGAAACTCCCTGCTCTTCCATGGTCACGCCGTAAATGGAATCGGTCGCTTCCATGGTTTTTTTGTTGTGCGTAACCAGGATGAACTGGGTATCCCGGGCAAACAGGTTCAGGGCTTTGGTAAAGCGCCCGATGTTCACGTCGTCTAAGGGCGCGTCCACTTCGTCGAGGATGCAGAAAGGGCTGGGTTTGACGAGGTAGATGGCAAAGAGCAGGGAGATGGCGGTGAGGGTTTTCTCTCCCGCGGAGAGTAGCGAGAGGGTGTTCAGCTGTTTGCCCTTGTGGGTGACGGAAATGTCGATATTGGCCTCTAACGGATCGCGGCTTTCGATGAGCAGCAGCTCCGCCTTCCCGCCCTCGAAGAATTCCTGGAAAACCCGCTGAAAATTCGTTTCGATCATTTTAAAGGTATCCATGAACTGCTTCCGCGCCGTGGTGTTCAGTTTTTGGATGGTTTCTAACAGTTGATCCCGCGCGGAGAGCAGGTCGTCGCGCTGGGTGGTCAGGAAGGTCAGGCGTTCTTTTTCCTGCTCGTGCTCTTTGATGGCCAGGGGATTCACGTCGCCTAAGCGCTCCAATTTGTCTTTCAACTCGTCGATGGCAGTTTGCACTTCCGCCAGGCTGAGAGCGGGGTCGAGAGATTTGATATCGAATTCCAGCGCCGCGGGGCCGTATTTTTCCACTACCTGCTCGCTGACGTTGGCCAGCTTCACCTGCAATTCTTTGATGCGCAGCTCCAATTCCTGAAGCCGCTCGCGGGCCTGGTTCCATAATTTCTGGCGTTTTTTCAGCTCCACCTCGGCAATCTGAATGTGGGCGCGCAGCTCCTGAACCTGCTTCTCGATCTCGTTTTTCTGCTGTTCCGCGCCGTCGCGCTCCCGGTAGGCGCTCTCCAGTTGCTCTTCGATCTGAAGATTTTCCTTCTGCAGCCCTTCGACCTGCGCCTGGTTCTCCAGTATCTTACGCTCCCGGTCGCCCTGGTAATCCACCGCTTCCCGCTCGCTTTGGTCGATGAATTGCAACTGTTGCAGCAGCTCTTTCTCCCGGGAGGCCAGGTTCAGGTAAAGGATTTGCTGCTCCTGGGTGGCTTTGGTCAGTTCTTTGAA
>WYBG01000415.1 GCA_011526015.1 Deltaproteobacteria bacterium
ATCACCACCGCGTAGCTGCTCAACTTTTCCAGGCGTAAATCCGGGGTCACCACTTCCATAAAACTCTTGTCGCGCTGGTCTTCCCGGAGCATCAGGCGCACTTCCCGCTCCAACACCCGCTTTCCCAGGCTGCCGAAGCCGATCACCACCAGGTGCCCCTGGATCACCATGAGCAGATCGGCCAGGCGGCGGTTGAAATATTCTCCGAAGGTTTCATCCGGGTGCACCGCCGAGAGGGTAAGCGGGCTGAACCAGGCCACGAACACCACCAGCGCTAATATGATCTGGTCTGCCTCGGTGAATCCGGATAAGATTTCGTGGTGCCCGACCGCCACGAAAACGATCGGGGTGCCCAAAAAAATGAGCGTGATGGCAAATCCTCCCACCAGCAAGAAGGGCTGCTTGAACAGCATCGCGCCTAAGAAGTGCCAGAGATAGCGGTAGGTTTTTTGAATGACGCCGCGCATGTCCCGCTCGTGGAAAGTTACCGGAATCAGTATCCGCCCGATCAAACGGTTGCCTAAACAGGCGCTCAGGAAAAATATCAAGCCGGAAATGAAAGAAGAGCAAAACCAGGCCAACATCTCCATCTGAAGCTGGATATTATTAGCGATGGAGCCTTTTTGAATAAAGAATGCAGCCGGCCGGAAAGCGAACTTACCCATTCCGAGGGAAGCTGAGAACCAGAGCTCCACCACCACCAGGCTTAGCAGCAGGGTGAAAAACGAGATCGCTTCGTACCACACCCAGCGTTCCGAATAGCGCCGCCGGCGGGGATCTGCGGCGGTGCGGATATCCCGGAAGGCGGTGTAGTGGAGTTTGCGGCGGGTCAGCCCTAAATAAATCAGGGGCAGCAGGCCGATGAACACCCAGTAGGCCAGGGAGAGGTCCCGGGTGGGCTGTTTTCCGGCCAGGAAGTGCTGCGCCAGGTCGTGGGGAAACAGCGCCAGGATCAACAGAAGAAGTAAAACGCTGCGCAGATAGATAATGGAGTTCTCGACCGCATCGTTCCAGTCCAAAATGGTCAGCCGGATGGGAATCCAGAGCAGGAATAAAAACACCCCCAACACCAGCCCGTGAAGGAGGGTTACGCTGGCGAGGTGCTGCCAGGAGAGCGCGGGGAAGAGCAAATACCCGCAAATCCCCTGGATCAGCAGCGCCAGGGCGATGGGCAGCAGGAACAGGTAACCGTAAAATCGCAGCAGGTCTCCGCCTTCGCGGAGGGGGTATTGAAATTCATCCGGGTTGTTGGAGCGGGATTGCATGTTTGGGCGAGAGGCGTTCATGAAAACTCCCCGGTTACGTTTCACAGGAAATTTTTTGAGTGAAGCTGGCAGAGTTTAACGAACGGCGGGGAATTATTCAAGGGTTTTTGCGAATTCCGAGGTGCGGTGAACATACCGGTTCGTTTGCCGGAGCGGCCATGGTAGTGCAGCAGCGGCGGCATCATCCCGCCAGGGATGCCCGATAATAGCCCGCCAACTCCCGGTACATTAAATTTTTCCAACCCCTGATACTTTTCTCCCCGAACATGACAAAAATCATGTTTAAAGCTAACTAAACTCATTGTTTTGGAGCTATAAAACCATATATTTTTCGGCGCATCCGGTAGCCGGAGACCGGCAATTGAGTGGCGGGGATGAGCAGGGCATTCATTGCCAGGCTCCGGGTATTACATGAATCTTAAACCGATGGGGTGATAGATTGGCGCGTTTACATGAATTTCAGGGAAAAATGCTGTTAAAAGAAAATGGCATTCCCATTCCCGAGGGAAAAGCGGCGTACTCCCCGGAAGAGGTGCAGCACATCGCCGCGGAGATGAATCAGCCGGTGGTCATCAAGGCGCAGGCCTGGACTACCAGCCGGCTGGCCAAAGGATTGATCCAGTTTGCGGAAACCCCCGCGGAAGCGTTCCAAAAGGCGCGGGAGTTGTTCGGAAAGTCGGTCAACAACTTCCCCGTGGAAGTGCTGTTGGTGGAAAAACGGTTGAAGATCGAGCGGGAATTTTACGGCGGCATTATCATCAACGACGCCGCGAAGGCGCCGGAGATCATTTTCTCTTCCAAAGGCGGCTCCGGCATCGAGGAAATTGCCCTCAAATATATCGACCGGGTCGGGCGGATGAAAATCGACGTGGTGGAGGGCCTGAAAGATTACCAGGCCCGCAATCTGATCCGGCGAACCGGCATTCACGGGAGCGAACAGGGTAAATTGGCGGACATGCTGGTAAAATTATGGAAAGTCGCCCGGAAATACGAAGCGAGATCCGCCGAGATCAACCCGATTGTCATCACCAATGAAGGAAATTTCCTGGCCGCGGACTGCCGCATCACCGTGGATGACTACGCGGTGTTCCGCCACCCGGAATTGGGCATCGAGATCGCCCGGGAGTTCGGCCACCCCCCTACCCCGCTGGATAAGATCGCTTACGCAGCGGAAAAGAACGATTTCCGGGGCACTTTCTACTTCATCCAGTTGGAGCAGGGATTCAAAAAGGGCGAGGGGTTCATCGGTTTCCACGGGGCCGGCGGGGGCGGCTCGATGATGTCCATGGACGCGGTGCAGAAGCGGGGGTTCAAGATCGCCAATTTTACAGATACTTCCGGCAATCCGCCTGCCTCGAAGGTTTATCGCGCCGCGAAGATTCTGCTCTCGCAGAAAAATATCGACGGGTACTTCGGCAGCGGTTCCGGGGTGGCCTCCCAGGAGCAGGTCAACTCCGCGCGCGGGCTGGTGAAGGCTTTCCGGGAGGATAAACTCAGCGTTCCGGCGGTAATCCGGCTGGGCGGCAATATGGAAGACGAAGCAGTGGATATCCTCACCCGCTACACCGCCGATCTGCCGGTGAAAGTGGAAGGCTACAAAAAAGACCATCCGGCGGATTTCTGCGCGGAACGTTTGGAGGCGCTGATTGCGGAGCATAAAACCCAACAAGTTCGCTACCCTGAAAACGGCCTCACCGCCGGCCATCTGCCGGCAGACGCTAAAAGACCTTATGAGTTCAAAACCCTTACCGGCAGGGTGTTGTTCGACCACGCCCTCTGCGCGAAATGCAAAAACCCGGTCTGCGTCTCCGCCTGCGGCCCCCAAATCCTCAAATTGGAATCCGGCAAACCGGTATTGGCGATTACCGAAGCGGAAGCCGCCAAAGGCAAGTGCACCGAATGTTTAGCCTGCGAGCTGGAGTGCTATTTTCACGGCAACAAAGGGGCGTACGTGGAGCTGCCCATTGCGGGATTGGAGGAATACCGAACCAAAGCAAATTGAAGATTGAAGATTGAAAATTGATTGCGGATTTCGGAATGCGGATTTCGGATTTATTTTTTTTCATTTTGTTGGCTGTTTCCATTGTATAGTTTTTAAATCCGAAATCCCAAATCCGAAATTAAGAGAGGAGTGAAGAAATGAAATTATTAATATCAATTTTACTTTCACTTATTTTTTTAACTTCGTGTATAATAGACAAAACCCCAATTGTTGTTACTTTACCTGGTGAGAATGGAGTATTTTGGAAACAAACTGCCGGCCCTTATGGCGGAACCATTATGGATATTGCCATATACTCTTCAAATGAAATATACGCTGCTACCCAATATAATGGTGTTTTTCGTTCTGCCGATAGAGGTAAAACCTGGACAAAAACCGGTTCCGAAAAAGCCTCGTTAGAAGTGATTGCAACCAATTCGCAGGGACATGTTTTTACTGGTGATCCAGATATTGGTTTATTGCGATCGGTGGATAAAGGCAAATCCTGGGCCCTAATTACACCTGATTCGGTGAATATACATGTTCATGCAATTGGTATTAACCAATCTGACCATATTTTCATCGGTGGTTTTAGAGGAATATATTTTTCCAGAGATAATGGTTCTATCTGGAAAAAAGCCAATCTGTCAGAGGATAATCATATAACTCATTCTATAAATTTTAACTCTAATGGCCATGTTTTTGCCGGAACGAATAAAGGCATCTTTCGATCTCTTGATGAAGGAGTAACTTGGGCAAAGGTTTTAGATAGCGTTCGAGTTTCCTCCCTGTTAGTCAATGGAGATAAAGCTATTTTTGCCTTAGAAGAATTCGAAGCCGTTCACCGTTCTACGGATAATGGCAATTCCTGGCAGAAACTGAGCGGCGTAATTGGAAATTGCTTTACATCCAATTTGCAAGGGGATATTTTCCTTGGGAGTTTAGATTCTACAATCTGGATATCCACTGATAACGGAAATAATTGGAGCTCGATACGATCTCCATCAATCTATCTAACAACCATATCTATAAACGATAATAATCGAATTTTTTCGGCAGTTCCCGATAAGGGTATTTTTCTTTCAGATGACTACGGCAATACCTGGGATCAAAGAGGAATACCATTAATAAGGGTACTCTCTTTAGCGGTAAGTTCGAGTAACCAGCTTTTTGCGGGTACGGATAATTATGGTATTTTCCTCTCCGGCGATAAGGGAAATTATTGGAAAAGAGTTACTCCAGACACATATTCGTTATTATCTGCTTATTCTATAGAAATTAATGAGAGGAACGGGTATGTTTTTGCTGCTACAAATCATGGCCTGCTTCGTTCCACAGATAATGGCGGTAGCTGGCATAAGTTAGTAAACGGCCTCCCTCCCGATCCTGGCTATGTTTTCTTTGATGTTGAACATAATTCCAGTGAACAGGTTTTTGCCCTGGGACAGGCGGGAGTTTATCGATCACAAAACAATGGTGAGAGCTGGAGCTTTCTTTTTAATCCCGGATACTCTCTGTCAATGGCGATTGATCAACACGATCAAATATTCGTAGGGATATTTAGAACATCGCCTTTGAGTCCTTACGGACTATACACCTCAACCGATGCTGGTAATACCTGGACAAATCTGCCAGCCGGCTTAGATTCCGCAGACGTGAACGTTACGGAACTCTATATCAGAACGAATAATGAAATGTACGCCGGCACTTCAAACGGTCTTTATAAATTCGACAGGGATAAAGCGAAATTTGAAAAAACGAATGCTCCCGTTCACCATGTGTTAAGTATTACGGAAAACTCAGCGAGTGTGCTTTTTGTCGGTACTGTTGGCAATGGATTATATATTTCAAAAGATGGCGATAAGATGTGGGAATTACTCAACGATGGTCTAATTATGGATTTCACCAATATCGAGGCATTGACTTGCAACTCGCAAGATATCGTTTTCGCAGGCACTTCAAATTACGGAGTTTTTCGCAGCAGCAATCCTTTGAGATGAATACTTTGCATTAATCCAAATTGGCAATCAAAACAATGAGATGATGAATGAGCATACTGATCGACGAAACCAGGCGGGTCTTGATACAGGGCATTACCGGGCGGGAGGGCATGAGCCGCGCCAAACTGATGATGGAGTACGGCACCAAAGTGGTGGCCGGATGCACCCCCGGCAAGGGCGGGGAAGAGGTGTTGGGGGTGCCGGTGTTCGATACCGTGGAAGAAGCGGTGAAGGAAGCGGGCGGGATTGACGTGAGCGTTATCTTCGTGCCTGCCCCGCTGGTGAAGAACGCGGCGCTGGAAGCCATCGAGGCCGGCGTCAAACTGCTGGTGTTAGTGCCCGACCGGGTTCCCATCTACGACGTGCTGGAAATTTCCCGCAAGGCCAGGGAATTCGGGGCGCAGTTCATCGGCCCCAACACCTTAGGGGTGCTCAGCCCCGGCAAAGGGGTGTTAGGCATGATCGGCGGGCGGGCGAAGGCGGCGCGGGAGTGGTTCAAGCCCGGCAACGTGGGGGTCACTTCCCGCTCCGGGGGCATGACCTCTTCCCTGGCCTATTATCTTTCCAGAAGCGGCATCGGGCTGTCCACCATCGTGCACGTGGGCGGCGACGCGGTAGTGGGGCTGCCGCACCCGGCGATCATCAAACTGTTCGAGCAAGACCCGGAGACCAAAGCGGTGGTGATGTTCGGGGAGATCGGCACTTCCCAGGAGGAAATGGTGGCGGATTTGATTCAGAATAAAGAATTTACCAAACCCCTGATCGCCTACATCGGCGGGCGGGGCGCGAAAAAAGGAACCCGCTTCTCCCACGCCGGGGCGATTGTGGAGGGAAATTCCGGCACCTGGGAGGGCAAGGTGAAACGTCTGCGCGAAGTGGGCGCCCACGTGGTAGAGAATTTCAACGATA
>WYBG01000416.1 GCA_011526015.1 Deltaproteobacteria bacterium
CCGGCATTTTTCCTGGTGCGTAACCTCCACCTGGTTATGCAACAGATGAACGTCGCCCCGGAGGTGATCCCGGTTACGCGCGGTTATCTTGACGCCATATCCTGGAGCCTCCCGGCGGCGTTTGCGTACCTGGTGCTGCGGTTTTTCAACGAGGGCGTGTCGATCACCAAACCGAATATGTATTTCACCCTGATGGCCATCCCTTTGAATATCCTGGGAAATTATATCCTGATGTACGGGCGCTGGGGATTTCCGAAATTGGGGGCGGTCGGCACCGGCTGGGCCACGACGGCGGTGTGGTGGGCGATGCTCATCGGAATGGTTCTGTTGACGGCTTTTTCCAAAACTTACCGGCAATTTTCCATCTATCGCGCCCTCCGCTGGCCGAAGTGGGAATATATCAAGGAAATTTTGCGAGTGGGGGTACCGAACGGCGTCAGCGTGGCGTTCGAGGTGAGCATGTTTGCCATTACCGCGTTGATCGTGGGAACCCTGGGGGTCAATCCCATCGCGGCGCATCAAATCGCCATTAATTTTGCCTCTATTACCTTTATGATTCCCTTAGGGTTGTCGATTGCCACCACCTCTCGAGTCGGGTTTGCAATTGGCAAAAAAGATTACCCGGAGGCGAACATTGCCGGGAAGGCCGGAATGGTGATCTCGGTTTTGTTCATGAGCTGCGCTGCGCTGGTAATGTTTGTGGCGCCGGGGTGGATCGTTAGAATCTACACCGATGACCGGGAGGTGATGGAGATCGCGGCGCAATTGATAATTCTGGCGGCGATTTTTCAGATTTCCGACGGGCTTCAGATCAGCGGGGTAGGGGCGCTGCGGGGCATGAAAGATACCAAAATTCCCATGTTTGTTAATATGATTGCCTATTGGGTGGTCGGTTTGCCGTTAGGATACTACCTGGGAATCATCTCAGGATACGGGGTGAGCGGATTGTGGGCCGGGTGGATCGGGGGGTTGAGCTTCACGGCCATTTCGCATCCGCTGCGGTTTTTTAGATTGGTCCGAAAGCACAGGCTATCCGGCAACGCACCTTATCCGGAAACGGGGCTAAAAGAGGGGCGGGTGCAGGATGTATAATAAACACCTGTTTTGATTGTTGAGGTATATGGGTATAAGGTATAAGGAAAACAATGATTTATGCCTTAATACGCTTATACCCTATACCTCATTCCCTCAAACAGGGCAGTTTATGCCCATGCCCGGTATATCAGGAAATCGCCCGGCAGGGTAGGGGAGGGACCCCGGAGCAGCTCACACCCGGATCAAGGTATCCAGGTAAGGTCGCATCACGTTGAACATCCGCCCCTGGCGGGCATAGTCGATCAACTTCCCGGTATCGTGCTGTAACCTTGCGAGGTAATTTTTAAGCCCTTCGATGGCGAGATCCAATCCTAACTTGTTGCGGTAACGAAAGCAATCGACAATGGTTTTTTCGGGATTGTAAATTCGTATCAGCCCGGTTTGGGTTTGCACGTCTTCGATCCCGACCCGGTGATTCTTTCCGGTAAAAAAATAGATTTGAACCTGATCGGGTAGTATTGAGCCGGGTTTGCTTTCCCGGGGCAGCGCTACCATTAATTGAGGTGATTGAACCGGGGTTAAATTGTGATAGTGAAGCGCCGAATGCAGGCAAACCACCGCCAGGGGCATGGAAAGGCATATTTCCACCATCCGGGTTTCCGGTAGCTCCTCCAGGTCGCTTAATTTGTAGAGGCCGGGCTTTACTTTCCGGATGATCCCCTGCTGAAGCAATTTCCGAATCGTATCGGTATGAACCCCGCCCTGCTTCAACTCCTTCAATTGCGCGTATCCCTGGCGGCTTCTAAAAAACTCTATCGCTTTTTCCATAGTCGTTCTGTTATTCTGCATTTATCTATATAAGCAGAAATTTGGTCTGGATTGTGGGTATAAGATATAAGGAAAATGCCGCCTTATACCCTATACCCTATACCCACTGCAACCCCGCGGAAGTCTTTCGTCGCCTGTCCTGCTCCGACCCCGATGTACCGGCACCCTCAAACAGGGTAGGGGAGTTGTTAATGCGTTCCATGAAATTTCTCCCCGGCGGTAATCTTTATCGGCAAATGATTTTTCGCCGGCGGCAACGGGCAGGTAGCATATTCGGTGAAGGCGCAGGGAGGGCTATACGCTTTGTTGAAATCGAGAACCGTCTTCCCATTGCTGGCGGGTTTGCGGGTGTATAGATACCTGCCCATCCCGTAAGTTTCATTCCCGCTGGTTTCGTCTGAAAAAATAATGAAAAGCTCATCGGCTTCTTCCAGCGCCTCCAGGCGAAAGGTGCGCCCGTTCAGATCGAATGCCAGAACGCCGGGGGACCGTTCATCCGTGACCATCCCCAGTACGTTTTGGATGGGCACGGTTTTGGGCGGATCATAAGGCTCTAACCGGGCTTCTACTTTCCATTTGGGATCAATAGGATAGCTCTCGATGCCCTGGAACTGCCGGAGAGCCGGATTTTCGGAATCGCGCAGCCTCACGCCGAACTGGTTTCCCCGCCGGATAATGAACCAGCTCAATGAACCGTAAGATAACGTGACCGGATCGGAGAGACCATTTCCAAATATCTTCATGGCCGCCAACGGTTTGCCGGCAAAAAGAACCTCAATGCCAGGGTAAACCTTGATAAATACCTCGCTTTTATCAAGGATAAATGTCCCCATGAAAGCCGGAGCCTTATCTTTAGGGAAGATGACCGCATTTGATGAATCCGCGCCGAAGGTGTTTTTACCTTCATTGAGCCAATATAAGCCCGCCAGGCTCAGCCAGCCATTTTCAGCTTTAAGGGATTGCAACCGTTTTTGCTGCCAGTCGCGGATTTCCTTAAGATATGCAGCCATAGAAGCGGTTTCCGGGGACTCTTGACGGCAATTTGTCAGTATTGCAGCCGCCGCGAGGAGAATAATCAAGTATAAACAAAAAGAGGTTTTCACAGGGGAATCCTTTCATCTAAGTCTGATGAATATTCGTTCCAAATTTCTGCACCTGCAAATAAAAGCAGAAAATATTACATAAACAAGGGAATTGGGAAAAAGCGCAGAGATGAAACTCAATTGGGCTTAGATCGCTTCGCGTTGAGGAGGGAACGTGTGAGATAATTTCCAATGCAGAGCATTGATGCTGTAGTTAAGAAAACATCGCATCAAAATGTCATTCCCACGAAAGTGGGAATCCAGAAAAACAGGCCCCTATAGATTCGCGCTTTCGCGGGAATGACATGCAAATTCTCAACTTAACAGCAATGATTCAGAGCATCGGCATGAGTAACCAGGGGTGACCCGATCGGTGGACGATTCCAGGGCAGACCTCGGCAAATTCCCCTGAAAAAGTCCTGACCGCCCGGATTTCAGTTTTGGACGTGGTTTTAATATAATATATATTATGTAAAGTTTGTCTTGAGAAAATATCCCCTACTCTCCGGGGTTGCTTCTGGTTGCTCACCAGGTCTTGTTAGTTTGGATTTTGGCTAATGCTCTCCCCATAGAATCCCCGTCTCAGGTATCTTCTGCACATGTCTTCACGGAAGGAGCTGCCGCTTGAATATACAGCGTGTCGGAGCGAAGCATTGATGGCGCCGATAGGATGTTCACGGCTTCCAGCACTTCCGATTAGCGCCGGCGTTGGCCAATGCCATTCATTCTTTAGCCGCCTGGATTTGCCCCTCTCCCCTACTCTCTTCCCGCTCTCCGCTTATTTTTCAAGAATCTCTGCCCCGCAATCTTATGTCCTGCAGGTGGCACGCCATCTCTTTGCGCTGCTTCCCAAAGGACCAGCCTGCGCGACGACAATCGAGGAACTTGCCCCGGAACTGTGGGGTGTTCGTCGCATCGGCAATCTTATTAAGCATTTTTATTTTCAATTCTTTTGCCATAAATTCTGCGCTCGATTTTCTTCCCCAGAAAGGGATTTTCCGGAAATCGACGCCAAACTGAAATCAAAACACTCAGGAGATATTATGAAAGGCATTAAAAGCGTTTTAGACTCCATTGGCAACACGCCATTGGTAAAGTTGAATAAAATTTCCAAAGGAACCCCGGCAAATATTTATGTAAAGTTGGAATTTTTGAATCCCGCCGGCAGCGTCAAAGACCGGATGGCTCTCTATATGGTTGAAGATGCCGAAAAACGGGGGTTGCTAAAGCCCGGCGGCACCATCGTGGAGAATTCCTCCGGCAATACCGGCGCCGCGCTGGCCATGATCGCAGCTATCAAGGGGTATAAATGCATCATCACCATGCCGGATAAAATGAGCGATGAAAAGAAAAACCTGATGCGAGCCTTCGGCGCCGAAGTGGTCGTAACCCCTACCGACGTGCCGGCCGATTCCCCGGAAAGTTATTACAGCGTGGCCCGCCGGATTGCCTCAGAAACCCCGAACTCTTTCTATCCCGATCAGTACAACAATCCCCAAAACATCGAAGCGCATTACCACACTACCGGCCCGGAAATCTGGCGGCAAACCGACGGCGAGATCGATATTTTCGTTTGCGGAATCGGCACCGGGGGAACCTTGAGCGGAGCAGGACGATATCTCAAAGAAAAAAAACCGGATATTAAAATTATCGCCGTCGATCCTATCGGCTCGGTATTTTATGATTATTTCAAAACCGGCAAGCTGCCCGAAACCCGGGTATATAAGGTAGAAGGGATTGGCGAAGATTACCTGGTGAAAGCGGTAGATTTCAGCATTATTGACGACATTATCCAGGTAAATGATGAGGTTTCTTTTCTGACGGGCCGCCGCCTCTGCCGGGAAGAAGGCATTTTTGCGGGAGGCTCCAGCGGCAGCGCGGTCTGGGCGGCCCTGAAAGTCGCTAGAGAACTGGATAAACCGGCTAATATTGTGGCCATTCTCCCCGATTCCGGCAGCCGTTATCTCAGCAAAATGTATAACGACCAGTGGTTGAAAGAACACGGCTTTGGGGAATAATGTAAAATTGGAATTTTTGACAGGATGAACAGGATTCACTGGATTATGATCAAGACGATGATCAAAAATGGGTGGCGGTTAAGTATTGACTGATGAAGGATTGGTTGCCACCAATACCCCAAAATGTTTTGAATAATCCTGTTTATCCTGTCAAAATCTCTAAAACTTTACCATAGTCAAGTTATTCGGCAATCTTCAATTGGAGAAAATTATGAAATTCGAGACTCGCGCCATCCACGTGGGCGAAAAGCCCAACCTGAAGGAAGGCGGCAGCGGCGACGTGGCCATGCCTATTCACCTCGCTTCTACCTACGCCCGAAAGGAAGTGGACCACCCTACCGGCGGATATGAGTATTCCCGCACCGATAACCCCACCCGCAACGCCCTGCAAATGCGCCTGGCCGCACTGGAAGGCGCTACCTACGGATTGGCGTTCGCTTCCGGCCTGGGAGCGGAAACTACCCTGTTCTTATCATTGGTAAAGACCGGAGATCACGTAGTTGCTTTCGATGATCTGTACGGCGGAACCCGCCGCCTGTTCAGCCGGGTGTTCCAGGAGCGATTCGGGGTGGAAATATCCTACGTGGATGCCCGGGAGCCGGAATCGGTTAAAAAAAGCATTCGCAAAAATACCGTACTGATCTGGCTGGAAACCCCTACTAATCCCCTGCTCAAACTGTGCGATATCCGGGCGATCTCCGAAATCGCTCACCGGCGGGATATCCCCGTGGTGGTGGACAATACCTTTATGAGCCCGTATTTCCAGCAGCCGCTCTCCCTGGGAGCGGACATCGTTATGCACAGCACCACCAAGTATCTCAACGGCCATAGCGATTCCGTCGGCGGGGCGTTGATGCTGTCTAACCAGGCATATTATGAAAAACTGAAATTTACCCAGAACGCCGCCGGGGCGATCCTCTCTCCCTTTGAAAGTTACCTGATTTTGCGCGGCACCAAAACGCTGGCCGTGCGGATGCGCGAGCACGAAAAAAACGCCCTGGCCATCGCCCACTTTCTGGAGTCGCACAAACGGGTCAATAAGGTGATTTACCCCGGTTTAGAGAGCCATCCCCAGCACGAGTTGGCAAAACAACAGATGTCCGGCTGCGGCGGGATGCTCTCTTTTGAACTGGACGCGGATTTGAAAACGGCGAAGCGGTTTGTGGAGAGCTTGAAATACTTTGCGGTGGCGGAAAGTCTCGGCGGGGTGGAATCGCTGATCGAGCTGCCGGCGCTGATGACCCACGCTTCGGTCCCCCCGGAGGAGCGCCGCAAGATCGGCCTCAACGACGGGCTGATCCGAATTTCGGCAGGCATCGAGCACGCGGATGATTTGCGGGAAGATCTGGAAAGCGCCTTCAAGGCGATTCGCTGAACATACAGGAGTGCAAAATTTCAGCTTTGCACGGTTTTACTTGTGCCGATCCCCCGCCCTTGAGGCTGTTGCAGATTGTCATTCCCGCCCCGGATGGCCAGGGTTATCGGGAATCCACTGCCACACAGTCATAGATTCCCGCAAAAGCATGCGGGAATGACAAGCTTTGAAGCGTTCAAGGTGGATCGGCAACCGTTGGCTTTCCGGGATCGGTACGCAATGATGCCGGCGCTCTGCGTTTTTGGGCGTCGTTCTTGCTTACCCCCGGGTAAAACGGGTAATGATTTCCCGGTGTTGGGGAAACAGTTTGATCAACTCTCCCCTCTCCCCCATTTCAAAATCCCCGATATCGAAACCCGGCGCAACGGTGCATCCGACTAATGAGAATGAATGCACGTCGATGGGTTGGGCAGCAAACCAGGAACCCAATGGGATCACTGCCTGGAATACTTCCCCGCTCTCGAAATCATTGCCTAACAGGACCTGGGAGAGAACCCCGTGGGGATTGATGGAATAGATGGTTAAGGAACTGCCGGTGTAAAAGTGCCAGATTTCGTCCGAATGGAGGCGGTGGAAAGCGGAAAAGTCCTCCCCTTTCAGCAGGTAATAAATGGAGGTGGAGAAGACGCGCGGTCCTTTATACCGGGGAGGTAAGGAACCGGCAGGAATTTGTTCCCCGGAACGGTATATTTCCCGGTAACAACCACCTTCGCGATGCTCTATAAGTTTAAATTTTTCAATCCAATACGCGGCGTTTCTGTCCATCCGAAAACTCCCCTGTCAATCGCCGACGGTGAGTACGATTTTCCCTAAATTCAGGTTATCCTCCATCCGGCGATGGGCATCGGCCACTTCTTCCCAGGGAAACACCGAATCGATCACCGCTTTGTATTTTCCATCCTCGAAACCGGGCATGATCCGGGTGACAAAATCCCGGGTCAATTCGTTTTTGTAGTCCCTTTCCCGGCCTCTCAAGGTGGTTCCGATAATTTGCAGCCGCTTGCGAATGATCGTGGTCAGGCTCACCTGGCTCACGGTTCCGCCCCCCATGGTCGCCAGCAGCACCAGCCGCCCGTCCACCGCCAATGATTGGATATTCTGCTCCCAATAAGCCCCCCCGACGCAATCGACGATGATATTCACGCCCTGGTTCTGGGTTGCCTCTAAAATGTGCGCGGCAAATTCCCCGTCGCGGTAATTGATGGCCACTTTGGCGCCCAATTGCAGGCAAAAATCCAACTTCCGGGCGCTTCCTGCGGTAATCAGCGCAATCGAACCGGCCTGCCTGGCCAATTGAATGGCCGCGGTGCCGACCCCGCTGGCCCCGGCGTGAATCAACACCTGCTGCCCGCCCTGCAAGCCCCCTAACCAGTAAAGCGCTTGAAAAGCAGTCAAAAAAGCTTCCGGAATGGCGGCGGCTTCTTCAAACGAGAGGTTGTCGGGAACGGGAACGGCCATTTTGGCGGGAATGGAAACGTACTGCGCGTATCCCCCGCCGGGCAGCAGCGCGCACACCCGGTCGCCGCGGTGCCAGGCGGAGCAGTTCGCGCCCACTTTTTCCACAATGCCGGCGATCTCCAATCCTAAGACCGGGCTGGCGCCCCGCGGAGGGGGGTATTTCCCTTCCCGCTGCAAAATATCCGCCCGGTTCAAGGCGGTTGCCTTTACCCGGACTAACAATTCATCGCTGTGGTGCTCCGACAGGGGATATTCGCCTAAAATCAACTGCTCAGCGCCGCCGGGTTGTTTTACTAAAATCGCTTTCATCATCGCAAAGGGTAGTGGGTATTGGGTATAAGGTATAGGGTATAAGGGTTACTCATGAGCCGGCGAACCGGGGAGATCGGTGAAAAAGGCAGGTTCAAACTCACCCTTTCTCCCCATCTCCCGTTCCCCGGTTCAACCTTTCAAGAGCCTATATGGCGGGGTACTTTTTCCAGCCCCCTTAATCCCGGCCGGATAGCGCCGTTTCCACTCCGGCGGCGGAGGGGTGTTCCTGTTGCAGGCACTGGCTGCAAAGGCCTTCGAATTGAATTCGATAGCCGGAGACCTGGAAATCCTGCTGCGCGGGCAGCTTCAGGCGGTTGAACGAATCATCGTGAATATCGACGATTTTCCGGCAGCGCAGGCACACCAGGTGGTGATGCCGGGAGATATCCCCGTCGTAGCGGGCCAGGTCGTGCAAAGGGGTTACCTTGCCGACGAGATCGTGCTCGGCTAAAATTTCTAAAGTTTTATACACCGTGGCCAGGGAAATGGAAGGGTACTCTATTTTGATCTCATGGTAGATCTCTTCCGCGGTGGGATGGCGGCGGCTCTGGCGCAGGGTTTTATAGACTAAGAAGCGCTGGTAGGTGGCGTGCAAGCCTTTTCCCCGGCAGGTATCGATAAAGTCGGACATATTCAACATGGGTCCACACCTGTTTGCTTTTATTGAAACCATTACATCGTCTAAGCCATCGTTTCATAAAAACGACGGATAAAAATAAGCCCATATCGTTATGTTTCCAAGAGTTTTGGGAAAATGCTGCAAGAGGTGGGACGAACGCGGGGCTAAACCGGCGTACACTTAGCAAAGGTAAGTGTTTGGTCTTTTCAAATCCTTACTTTTGCGGAACTTTTGGAGCGCCCTCGACGCATTTTTATACGCAGATTGGGGTGATAGTTCAATTTGGTTATTCGTCTAAAAAAGTTGACGGGATTACTTTTACATCATTGTTTTTACACAACGAAACCCAACATCACGATAGCGGACACTGGGATCCCGAGGACAACGAATAGCAGGAAGCGTAAGGATCGGGGGAGATTTCCAGGAGCCTCCGACGACCATACGCCAATAACTTAAACTCTTGTCAGTTGTCACATCGAAGGGTGATGCCGTCCATTCAAAAACATTGCCGCATAAATCCTCAATGTTATGGAAGTTTGCACCATTTTTGCGATTAAAAACTGATTCAGGGCGTTTTGTTTTATTATCGACTGTTGAACATAATCGGGGATCAAATTCATTTCCCCAGGGAAAAAGTCGAGTTTCATCTTTAGAACA
The DNA here is from genome assembly GCA_011526015.1 of Deltaproteobacteria bacterium. Classification (GTDB taxonomy): domain Bacteria; phylum Calditrichota; class Calditrichia; order RBG-13-44-9; family J075; genus JABWBP01. The sequence goes on from WYBG01000416.1 coordinate 9,385, forward strand.
CCGGGCAGCAACTTCCCATTCATCGGCTGTTGGCAAACGTCCTCCCATCCAGCGGCAATATCGATTTGCTCCTTCCCAGGTAACACCTACAACTGGAGCGCTTGGCTTCAATCCGTTCAGAGTATATCTATCTGCCTGTTTTTCAAATCCTGGTGGTGGCTCAATATCAGAAGGACTGTTCTCAAGAAAGAAGCGATACTGATGATTGGTCACCGGCCAGCGGCTGATCTGAAGATTGGAAATTTCAGTTTTTCGATGTGGAAATTTCAGGAGATATTCGCGAAGATAATCCGGCAGACCATTGGAATAACCAAACTGTTGGCTGAGGAAGTGTAAATCACCGTCCTTAATTCCGATTTCAAATTCACCGGAAGATATAGTGCAAAATCCATGTTGCCATTCAGGAGAAGGGGTATAAATAATGGGAATTGCCCAATGTGGCCTACCAGTTACTCGCCACTGAGAATCATCATTCCTTAATTCTGTGTCACCTAATATTTTTTTGACTTGCTTTCGCCCCTGAATCATATATTCATGGGTCGGGCACCATGTTATTAGCGCATTTATAACCGCTTTGTCAAAAGAAGGTGCCGTTAACATGGGCATATCCATTTGCATACCAATTACTCCCTCGAGGTGGCCTATTCTGGAAAATGCCGTTGCAGCAGCAAAGGAATTACATGAGGAAAGAATCACTAATCGAACACTTGAAGTTTGAAGCCAATCTTGTAGTACTATCATATTGAGTGGTCTACCAATACGATTCGGAGTGCCATCCTCCAAAACCAGGACTGTTTCTCCCTCGTATGCAGCACTATGCCCCACAAAGTAGAACACATCATACTGCCCCCGCAACTCTTTTTCTAAATTTTCGTACGTTGCATCTATACCGACAAGATGCTTACAAGACACCAATTCTTCTCCGCAGTCTTTTCGGATTTGCTCAAAAAGTTTTATGTATTCATGAACTTCTATCCGATGAACGAACTCCCTATGATTGCTATCCGACCAGGATATTAATTGTGGTGTTGCTATCATTACCAAAAGACGCAGCGGAGGCCGCCAATCTGAAATGAATACTGTTTTTTGATACAAATCATATTGACTGTTACCGGGTGAACGAAAGATACAAATGTGTTCTGACATACTAAGGAAAGCATCTCCTTCCGGATCAAACATCAGTTCCCAGGGCAATGCCTGATATTTATTTTGTTTACAGCTTATCCACAAGTTGAGGGTTGCTGAATAATTTCCTGCCTGACGGGCAGTTTTGACTTTCTCTAATTCATTTCGGTATAAACTTTCTACATGCGCAGGATACATCAACGTTTTAAATAACCGGCGCCCAATCTTTTCACAGGGGTCTCTAAGATTTTGCCAATGAGTATGACAAATCTCCGTAGCGATGAACCATCTTTGATTATCTAAATCTTCAAACTCCTCGCTGCTGAGAGAAATTGTTGACGACTCACCAATTTGTGTACCTGGTGGGCTTTCTACACGACACACTACTTGTTCGTTTTGATCTTCAATAATGAAATGAATAACCGACATAATTTTAATTGGCTTCTTTATGTTTGTCTTTAAATTGGGAATCTAACCCTAAAATATTTCGATATGTTTGAATTTGTTTCTTATATCTTTCAATTTTTTGCTCAGCTTTATCCAGCTTTTCTTGAGTTCTACTTAATTCACTATCAAAAACAACCTTTTGTAAAACACTGTTTACTTTTTCAAAACCGGCCGTCATTTTGTCGCCGAGATTTTCATTTATGGTATCTATTCTAATGTTAACGAGTTCATCAATCCTTTTTTCAACCTCAACATTTTCCGGCTCACCACGATTCACCATTATGAGCAAATTAGTGATGTTTTCCCACTGGCTTTCTTCAAAACCTTCGGCAAATGTGCCCAAAGCAAATAGAGAGGCAGTATTATGGACGGCAATCGGTATATGTTTATATAATTTGCTGCTCGGGGGTAAGTGTAATACTTCTTGTTCCAATTCTTCTTTAGGATTCAAAATTAAAATCGACGTTTCAACCCAGGCGCAGTCGTAATCACGGGAAGAACGCGGATCTTCTGATGGTATAATGGCTGCGACGAGGTCACCGTCGTATTCGGGGGAAAGAATTGCTACGCTAATTTTCTTATGCCAGGGCGATTTTTTAAACCCTTTTTCAAACCATTCTTTAAGTATGCGTTCCTCAGTGCTTAAACTATCCTTTTCTTTTATAAACTCCCGTAAATTCTGTTCGACGTATTTAAACTTAATCTCTTTATATTCTATCACCGGGGCAATTAAGTCACGATCTTTGGATTCACGTAAATCCGCTAAAATTCCGATTGAAGGATCGAGTTTGAATATAAAATGATCCGGGGGAAGGCTTGCAGTTGCCAGAATAACTTCTATTCCCGCGGTGGTTGATTCTGACAGAAGTTCTTGTAGAGTTTTTTCTCCCTTGTTGGTCTTAAACTTGTGAAATTGATATACCAGCTTAATATATTGGGGGCTCTTGACTTCAATGATGAGTTTGCGCAGCCGCGGAGATTCGACAATAATCGGGCGCAAAACCCTGTCAAATTCAACCTGGTCTATCCCGGTTAACCAATTGTTGAAAATAGTGTCAACCTGAGCCGATAAAGTTCTTACAACAATTTCTTCCTCACTTTTTGCACTAAGATGTCGTTTTAAATTGCTCGAGATGCAACTCACACATCCAAAAAGCTCAAAGGCATTTGGAGGAATCAATTCATCTTCAACCGTGGGAATTTCCTGCCCATTATAAAATAATTTTATGGATGGTCGTGTTTTTCCAAATGACCTTACCGGGGCAATCCATCCGCAAACCCAAAATTCCCCAATTCCCGGCAGATTTATAAAGAGCGGTTTATCCGGATTTCCCGGCTCGCTAATATACCAAATCTTAGACAGATCTTTATCCGGCTCAGGACACCCAAATTCGCTGCATGGCGGGGTTTTATCAAATCCTGGAAATCTCATTCCGACCTCCTTAAATACTTCTTGCTGTTATCTTTTCCTTCTATTTTTCCTGGACCTGTTTTTTGTCTTATGGTGTTTTTGGGGTCGTTTAGATGGCCCTTTGGGTTTCTCAGAAAGCGACGTCTTACTATCCAGCATGGCGATACCCGCTTTGGAGAGGGCATCAATCGGCGAGGATTGTTGTGTTCTTTCCCAATTGAAACGCGCCTGCGCTTTATCTCCCAATTCAAAGCAGGCCATTGCTAGGGCATTACGGGCTTCCAAATCGTTGGGACACCAGTGAACGACGGCTGCAAAGCAATCCCGGGCCCTGGTCATCTCACCCTCGCGGACAGCCGATAACCCAAGATTAAAAAGGATTGCGGGGTATAGGGAAAGCCGGGTATAACTACGCAATGGGGTGCCGCAATGCTGGCAGTCATCAAACTCTCCAGTAGAGATTATTGAGTTTTTGCATACCGGGCATATTAAGTTCATAATCAGATTACCGTTTTAGGAGTTCTCAAAAAAGATCATCGGCAGCACCAATATCCGGTGCACGTTTTTTAGCATCTAACTTCAACAAGCCGCTTAATTCCTGGGCCCTTTTATTTTCCGGGATGAGTTGTTTATATATACGCTGACATTCTACCATAATTACCCGGCAGCGATTGAAAACAGGCACGGGATTTTTGTTTACTTCAATTTCCAGGTTATCCAATTCTTCCATATATTCTCGCAAATCCTCAATAAAATCGGTCTGTTTCATGAATAAACAGTTTATCAACAAAAACTGTATAAACTGTCGACATTCATCCAGACCCATCAAAGCTTGCATGACTGCATCCACCCCTTCACCTTCCTGGATACGAACTTTAGTTAAATTGATCAGAAATTGCAGCGATGTACCGAGTAATTGCGCTGCTTCGGCGTACTCCTCGCGATCACGCTGTTTATAGGCTTGCTGGCCTTTCTTAAGGGCTTTTTCCAAATCATCCTTTAAAGAAGAGTTTGTAAGCTCCGGTTTCTTTGCGGTTGCTTTGGGAAGCAGTTTCACGCAGGCTTGATATTTTTCAACGAGTTCTTCCAGGGGAGGCCGTAACGGTTCTGCCATACGCGCGTCTCGCACCAGTGCTTCCAGGTCTTTAGCACGCTGGATTACTTTCGGATAATCACCGCCGGCACGGGCTTCGTTCAAATCCCGGCGGGTTTGTTCGTAGGCGCTGACCAGCCGCAGCATATCTTCCTGGTCAAGTGACTGCAGAGCGGCGCGAAAACGCTGGTCTATTTGCTGAACTTCGTATTCCGTGGGTACAGCGTCAGGGGGGGGCGGGGCAATCTTGCCCCCGAAATTCTGATCTTCGATGGAAAAATTGACCTGAATATTAACTTGTTCATCGCAATGGATCTCAATTTTAACCGGCGTGCCTGCGGCAACTTTCCCAACTTCTGCCTGCAATTCTTTGATGATACGATTTTGCTGAAAAATCGGCAGGCGAATGTGGCCGCCCGGGTCGTTCACGGCAAACGTAAAACGGGCGGTTGCCGGTAAAGAAGTGCCCTCCGGCAGTAATTCCTGGCGCACTAAACGGTCGCCATCCGTGCCTTCCAGAATGATCGGTTTGGACAAAACCGAAGTCGATAGCGCGCTGCCCACCGCTTCCTTTTGGGCAGCCGCCTGCATAACAGAACGCTCTACCAGGGCAACCTGCTGACCGGAAGCGTCCAATATTTCAATCCGGAATTGATTGAGGGATTCTGCTTGAAGTTCTAACCCGGGGAAAGCAAACTGCAAACCGGGTTTTAAGGTCACTTCTCCCAGCAGTTCACCCTGGCCGCCGGTTAAGCGAATCAACCCATTCTCTAATGGCAAATTATCTTCAAGTGGTTCAATTTGCCCGCTAATCGTGGTTTGCTCCCGTTTGGTAGCGCCGCTGCCCCGGAACCATACTCGCACACGCCGATTGTCATCTAAAATCCCTAAACCTGCAGCGGCAGCGCGCAGCGCAGCGCCTAATGCAACCGCATTTTCCGGTTCGTCGCGTACCGGCGCGCTGCGCGCGGAAGCTGCGCCCGGGTTCTTATTCTGTTCGGCAGAAAATGCTTTCTTCACTTTTTCCATCACCGCGGGGACGTACGTCGAGCCGCCTACCAGCAAGATATGATCGACGTTTTCGATGGTGGTATCGCTTTTGATGCGGGCTTTCTCAAGCGCTTTCTGGCAGCAGGCAATAGTGCGTTCCAAAAGATCTTCAATTAGCCCTTCAAAATCAGCGCGAGTAAGCGCCGCTTCTACAACAACCGCAGATCCCTCCTTATCCCGTAACGTCCCCTGGTCGCGCAAGATAATCTCATCTTTTGTAGAAAGTTCTTTTTTAGCCCGTTCCGCAAGCGCCATTAGCTGGTTGAAGCGCAACAGGTCTTCCGGATCATTGTTGGGGTTCAAATCCATTTCATATCCTTCGGCAACCAGAAGAGTTCGCAAGTGTTCCGCCAAACGTCGGTCAAAGTCATCGCCTCCCAAAAAATTGTCTCCGGAAACCCCCAACACCAGGAATTCACCGGCAGTGCGGCGTAACACGGAGACATCGAATGTACCGCCTCCCAAATCGTACACCATGTAAACCCCGTCGCCCAGGTCGTATTTCCAACTGTAATAAATGGCTGCTGCCGTGGGTTCATGAAGCAACTCCGCCACTTCCAGACCGGCTATTTGACCGGCTTCCCGGGTCGCCTCAATTGCCGGCAGCGAAAAATATGCCGGAACCGTAATAATGGCCCGGTTAACTTCATAAGTCACACCATCGGAGGAGCGGGACTGCAATTCCGCATTGATCTGGTGTTTTAAATCTTGCAAAATAAAGGCGGAAATTTGAGGCGGCGTATATTGTTTTTTACCCAACGTAACGGTTATTTGAGTGCCCATACTTCGTTTGATAGAAGTAACCGGTTCCGGAATGCTGCCTTTGCGCGCATAAGCTCGGTGTCCCACCACAATTTCCCCGGTGCGGGGGTTTTGCCATACACAAGAAGGTATGGTGCTGCGGGATTGCGAATCCCGGCATAGCAGCAGATCCTGTTCATTCAGTTCCAACATTGCAACAGCGCTATTGGTTGTGCCAAGGTCTATGCCAATAGTTCGAGTAACGATCATCATGTATCCTTTCTGTCATTATCTTTCTTCGACTAATTCTCCCTCATCATCGCTTTTGCGCTTGCCCATCAGGACATTTTTGATCTGCTCTAAACGGGCGCGCAGCTTGCCAACCGCTTCCTGAACGGCCTTGGGATTCTTTTGGGCTTCATGAGAGAGAGAGTTAAGTTTCTTTTTGATCTCTTTCACTTCTTTCTGAAAATCATCCCGGCCCTGCGCGGCAGCCATCTGCTCCACCTTGCCGGCCTCTCCGCCGGCATGATCTACATGGGCTGTGGCTTTCTCCGCTTCACTGCGAGTATCTTGCGGTTGCGCAATCTTTTGATAGAGCGCGATAACGTGATTGCGAATGTTCTCCAGCATAGTAATGCAGTCGGAGAGCGCTTTTTGATCGCTGTTCGCGTAAGCCTTTTCCCCCTGGATACGCTGGGCGTCAATGGCTTTGGCCGTTTCGCGGTGATCATGCGGATGACCGGCTTCCGCAGCAGCCCGGGCGGCAAACTGGTTGATTTCGTGGCATTCTTTCACCAGGTCATCAAAAAATTCCTTGGGCGGTTGCAACGGTCCTTCGGTACTGGAAATACTGGCCACAATTTCTTCCATTTCCTCAAAATCATGCACTGCCTGATCCACGTCGTTGCGTTTGGCGGCGGCCTCAAAACTTTTTTTGGCCTTTTTATAACGGGCCTCGGCCAAGCCTTTTTTTCCCGCGGGAAGATAGGTTACAGTTTCCTGGAAGGATTTTTCCAGGGATGCCACTTCCTGGTCAGTGGGCATCTGCCGCGGCGGCGGTGGTTCCACATTGGCATCAAACGTCTTTTCCCCGATCCGGCCTTTTACGGTGATAAACGAGTGTTCATCAATATTGAGATTCAATTCAACCGGTGTGCCTTTCGGCAGCGAGGCATCCACCGGAACGGTTATTTCTTGAATTTTTCGTTTTTGCTGATAAATCGGCAGGCGGAGCATCTCCGTATTCCCGGGGTGATAAAAAGTAAAGTCTTCATTAGCAGGTAACGTACTCATGGCATCGATTAATATTTTCCTTGCCTCCTTTCCTTCCCGCATCACATCCATCGAAATAGCTTTGGACAGCACTGCCGTGCTGCTGCTGCCGCCGGTCGGTCGCCGCCCTTCCTGGGACTGGCTGATTTGGCGTCCTGCCGTGGCAACCAGCATCCCGGCCCGGTCAAATATTTCAAAGGTTAATATATTTTCCGCGGACGATTGCAAGGGAACTTTCCGGAAGCTGAAGGCCCCGCTGGCGGATAATTCTGCTTCATCCTGGTACCCCATATCCGGAAGGGTTAACTGAATACGCCCGCCGGATAAATCCGGCCCGGCGCCCAGCGTTTCTACCTGGCCGCCAATATGGGTTTGTTGGGCGTCTGTAGCCGCGGTACCCCGGAATGATACCCGAACGGTGCGCTCGGCATTGTAAACGGATAAGCCGCCGACCGCAGCAGCCCGAATCGCCGCTCCCAGGGCCACCAGCGTATCAACCTTGTCATAAACCGGTTCTTCGCATTTAGCGCGTGGTTCCGATGCCGCGGGATCGGCACATAATGCTTTTCGAACCATCTCCCGCACTAAGGGAATATGAGTAGAGCCGCCGGCCAGAATAATGGCATCTACATCCTCCAGCGTCACCCCGGATCTTTCCTGCGCTTTTTCTAACGCGGCAAAACAATAAGGAATGGTGCGTTCCACCAGGGGGCGGATCAAATCTTCAAATTCGGGACGCTCATACATTGTTTCAATGATTACCGGATTCCCTTCCTTATCTTTCATAGTTCCCGTATCCCGCAGCAAATACTCCCCTGCTGTGGAGAGCGCTTTTTTGGCGCTTTCGGCCAAAAATTTAAGCTGGTCGAAACGTAGTTCATCTTCCAGATCATTTTGGAGATCGAGTTCCAGGGCGTAACCTTCGCTGAGCAGCCGTTCGTTAAGATTTTCTGCTAAAACCCTGTCAAAATCATCGCCGCCTAAAAGATTATTTCCGCTGATTCCCAACACTTCAAAAGCGCCGGCGGTGCTGCGCAGCACGCTGACATCAAAGGTGCCGCCGCCCAGGTCGTACACTAAAAAGACGCCATTCTGGGTGCCGGATTTCCAACAGTAATAACACGCTGCCGCAGTCGGTTCATGGAGCAGGTCTAACACGCCCAGCCCGGCTATTTCCCCGGCTTTCCGGGTGGCATCAATTTGCGGCTGGTCAAAATAGGCCGGCACAGTGACAATGGCGCGATCCACTATCCAGGTGGTATCGTTCGTATTAAATTTCGTAACATCCTCTTCGATCTGGCGCTTCATCTCTCCAAGGATAAGGGCGGAAATTTCTTCCGGCAATTTTTTCTCATCGGTGAGCAACACCGTGGCTTGTTTGCCCATGACGCGTTTGATGGAACGGATTGGCCTCGGAGAAGTGCCGATGCGGCGAAAGGCTCTATGGCCTATCTCTATCTCCAGGTTTTTGGGATTCTTCCAGACACAACTGGGCGTGGTTTCTCGTTTTGCATTCGAATCCCGGTGGATGATGATCTCATCGTCGGTTGGGTTCATCACTGCCACGGCACTGTTGGTCGTGCCGAGGTCAATCCCTACCGCTTTGCTGATAATTTGTGCCGCCATTTACAATTCTCCTTAAGGTTTTGATCTTTTGCTATCAACTGTTTGTTTCCTGCTCCAGCGGGGCTCCCATCACCACCCGGCCCAGTTTAATGACGTTACCGTAATATTTGATGATTGGCTCCAGAACTTCCGCAACCGTTTCCGAAGTGTAATCTTCGTGATGGCGCCAGTGTTGGATTTCCACAAAATCGACCACTTCATCAAAAGACATTCCCAGGGGGATAATGATTTCTACTCCCTTGTTCAGCAGCGCTTCCTGCATCTGGTCTTTTATCACCCGAAAGTGCCGGTAGATATCACCTTTCGGGCGAGAAATTTGTTGTAAATCGGCTTGATATAGTTCCAGCGCCTGGGATAGTTTGAAGACAAACACGGCTTGTTGCGCTAACGGTTCCAGAATTTCTTCACGAGTCTTGTCAACCGCCTCCTTAGCTTCTTTAAGTTTTGCGGAGAAGCGTTGTAAATCTGCGGAAATCTCCGAAGCAGGTGATAATAGCTCGAATTTCTCCGGAACATTGCGCTCGGAAAAAGCGCTCCAATCGGGAAATTTATCCGAAGATGACATTTTTAACCTCCAATGGTGCGGGTCCGACACCCGGTTTAAAGGGAGAATTTTGAAGCGCTGTTTGGATATCCGGTCTGTCAATCCGCAGCATCCCTTCGATGAGCAATTGGATAAGCTCCGAAAGATCAAAATCTTCAATCCCGGGAGCGGGGATTTCTTTGGCAAGTTCATGGATATTGATTGGATTTCTTTTGTTAATCCGTACGAACCGTTCCCAATCATCATCCTTATATTCGCTATCAGGAAATTCGTATAGTTCATACTGTAAGCGAGTCAACGGTTTCGTGATCAATTGTTCCATGGCCCAGCGGTACTGGCGCCTTTGGGCTTCTGTTTCGGCCAGGTCGATCAATTCCTGCCCGCGTTCGACAATTTCTTGGTTGGTAGCGTCGGCCGATAGTTCCAAAACCCGGAAAGGATTGGGCTTATCAATTTCAATCATAACCAATACCTCCAATTATCTTTACAACATTTTTTCTACTGCTGCCAAATTGTCTCTAATCGCTTTATTGTCGGGGTCCAGCTTGTTTGCCTCCTTCAACAATTGATAAGCAGTTTGTTTATTCTGTTTTATAGACGATAATTGCGCCTGGCAGGAAAAGCATAAATTAGAACCAAATTGCTCCCAGAAATCATCCAGATTTTTAAAGGAGAAGCTGCCTGTCTGCCGCAGAACTGTTAAAATTGCGAGAACGACCTGGTTCTTCCCCTGCCAGTCTCCACAGACCGGGCAAGAGGAATCGCCCAAATTTGCAAATAAAGGCTTACTTAACATACTCATCTTCTGGTAACTCCGCTTTGTTGTTGAACAATATTCATTATTTCATTAATGGCTTCGCCAAACATCTTTTCCGTTTCTGTGGTAGCATTCAGGAGGCCTACCGCACGGGCATTGAGGGTCATGGCCAACTCACTTTCCAATTGTTTTTTGAGTTTTTGAGAATGTGATTTTTTTAATTCTCCGCGTAAAATTTTTTCTGCTTCCCTCCAGTTCTGGTTTTTAAAAGCTTGGTTGACCTTGTTCGCGATTTGGGCTTGTTGCAAGACATCAAGCTGTTGAGAGATCACTTTGCGATCTTCAGGATGATCACTTAGTCTTAATGCGTCTTCAATATCTGAGATCGCCTGATCGAAATGCTGCTGGTTGGCAGAATCTATCCCCCGGTGGAAATAAGCCGCTGATTGTAAACGGCAGGCATCACCATGAAATTTTGATTTACTAGAGAGCTTTGAGGCGCTACGAATAGTCTGGTCGTATTGTTTACGCTCATAGGCCTGCCGGGCGGATTTGAGATGGCGGATATTATCTTCTTCCGGAGCATATTCCGCCATTTCCTTGACCAGTTGTTTAATCACTGGTTGATCGGGAATCAGTTTTTCAGCCTCCTTAGCACGCTCCAGCGCTTTTACAAATTGCCCGTCTTTCGCCAAAGTATCTGCATGCCTAAAACAAATAAACCCACGAGTTTCACTAACCTGCCGCTGAGCGGCCTCATCGTCACTTAGCTGCTCTCCCACAGCCTCCAAAATGTCATAAGCTGCCGAAAAATCCTCACGCTCCACACATTCTACCGCCCTGTCGAGCTGCTTCATCACAATGACTTTGTGGGCGTCGCCCAATAACTGCTTGGCATTTTCATTGGCAACATTCCACGCCAAAGC
>WYBG01000417.1 GCA_011526015.1 Deltaproteobacteria bacterium
CTATGCTCTTCGACCACCCATTTTGTCATTCCCGCGAAAGCGGGAATCCACTATTTCTACTGAGTTTATGGATTCCCACTTTCGTGGGAATGACACCATGCACTTTTTAAATAGCATTAATCGTTTAGGACTACCAATTTTTTAAACCTGCGTAACATCAGCTGGGAATTAAAAAAACCGTTCGACAAGAGAAGATGGAGATAGAGTGCGGCGTTTCTCTCCAAAATATTAATGCTTATGATTTGATTGCCAAATAACGAGTAGGATATTTGGCAATCTATTAATAATTTTGTTTGACAATTGCAAAATATGCCCCAAAGAGGTTGCAATGAGATCGCATTCAGCGAAACCCGCTGAATGCGGATTATCGAATCGAGCGGAAGGATCGAACCATGACCCGGACAGGTAAGATTTTGATTGCGGCAGCGTCGCTAATCGCGCTGGCAGTGCTATTCTTCGTGTTAATTTCCCTTACGGCAGGCAGCGGATACGCCAGCCAGGGCAACGCCATCCCCCTGGTGATGATTTCCGTGATTTCCCTGCTGTTTTTGCTGCTGGGATTCTACCTGGGATATTTATTCGTGCGGGCGGTATTTCGGCTGCTGGGCAAATTGGCCGGATTTGCCGGCGATACCGTCCCGGTGCGCCTGATCAGCCTGGGGTTGACGGCGCTGATCTTTCCGCAGGTGGTGCGGGAGCTGCTTATCGCCCCGGTGCGGTTTTTTATGAATTTCAGCGCTTACTTCATCACCATTTTGAACGCCTCCCTCAGCAACCCGGGCGGCGGCTACGGCGGCATCGATCTGCACGATTTGCTGCGCATCAGCCTTTATACCTTTCGCGACGCCTGGATTTACCTGCGAAACCTGTCCGCGGAGATACTGATTGACCTGCAAATCCCCTCGTTGATGTTAGCCCTTGCCCTGTGGTTCATCCTGGGGCAGGTTCTCAGCTTTATCTTCGACGGTTCCGCCGGGCGGGGCGGTTTGCCGGGATTTATCCGTCAACTGGCCCCCGCCACCCGGAAAAATATTCTGCTCACCGCCGCCTTTCTGGTCAGCGGCTACTTGATTATGACCTCCATGATTGCGGTTCCCTGGTTCCAGCAAACCGGCAAGGCGAGCTATGATGATTGGGACCGGGAGTTGGAAACGATTATCGTAACCCAGGATACGCTTGCCCAAACCATGGATGAACCCTATTCTGTCGCTCCCCTGGATTTCCTTTCCGATGCGTTCCTGGCGGAAAAGGCCGCCCTGGATACCCTGTCGCAATGGGGGCGGCTGCTGGCCCGGGTAAAATCGGATCGAAACGAGCTGGCGCAGCAGCGGAAACTCCTCACCGACGGCCGGGAATCTCTGCGCGAGAGCGTGGAAAAACGCAAGCGCAGCCTGCTCAACCTGGCGAAAATCAGCATCAATGATACCACCATCAGCCTGGGACCGCGGGAGCGCGCTTCTTACTACCTGGAAATCAGCCAGTGGCTGAGCGCCAGCGCGGAGAATCTGGACGCCACCCAGAAAGAATACCAAAACTTTCTGAAGCAATATGATTATAAGCTGGAAAGCTGGGTAAAGGATATCCAGGCGGCCCTGAACAGCGATGGCGAAAAACTGTTAGCGCGCCGGAACGCCGCAAACCCTGATTCGCTCGAGATCGTATTCGAGAGCGCTTACGTGTACAAGCCCACCCTTTACACGGAAGATTTTCTCACGGGACAATCCTCTTTCAGGAACCGGGCGGCCAATCCCCTGCCGGAGCCTCCCCTGCCCGGCTCGCAATGGGGAATATTCGGGCTGATATCCCGCTGGCTGTTGCGGGCCAACTCGTACGCGCTCATTTTGATTACCGGGATGCTCGGTTTCGGCTTATTCGGCTCGCTGATCTCTTCCATCGTGCGCGAGCATTCCCAGCGCCAGCCCGAGGAACCGCTGGTGAAAGATTTGGACGCCGCCGTCGTTCGCGGCCTCTCCGCGGCGGTGGTGGTTTTTCTCTCCGTCAAGGGCGGGCTGGCGGTGTTTACCAACCAGGATGTGGAGCCGAATTCCTACGTGGTGTTTTTTACCTGCCTGGTGGGTGCGGTGTTTAGCGAGCGCATCTGGGAGTGGGCGCGGGAATGGCTGAAGGGAAAATACGGGGCGGAGGGCAAAGCGGGAGACGCTGCGGAGGCGGGGGAATCGCCCGATCAGGCGGAAGCGCCGGGGGAAGAAGGCGGTTCTTCGGAAAGCGCCGAAACAGGACGAAACGCAAAGGAACCCACTTCACCGGAAAAATGAACGCAGGAGGAATTGCCATGATCAAAAAAACTCCCTCCAAAGAAGAAATCCGCCCCGGGAAACCGGCGGAACAGGCCGACCCCAACGTCTGCCCGGTGTGCGGCGGCAAGCTGATCCAGGAAAAGTGCAAAGTAGTCTGCCGCAGCGAGAAGTGCGTGTACCGCATTATCTATAATTGCTCGGAATTTTAGAAACGTGATGCGTGATGCGTAACTCGTAATGCGTAATTCGTAATAAGTATTCCGTATTACGTAATGCGTATTCCGTTTTTTACGCAATACGCAATACGCAATACGCTTCACGCTTCACACATCACGTTATATTAGTTGTTCAACTGCTCCGGTGTTTCCCGGTTTATTTCGCCAGAATCATTTTCCGGGTTTGCGCAAAGCTGCCCACGGTGATACGATAGAGATACATGCCCGCGGCGACTTTACGGCCGTGGTTATCGGTGGCATTCCATTGCACGGCATATTCGCCGGGCGCCACGGCCTCATTAATCAAGGTTTTGACTTCCTGACCGGTGAGATCGTAGATCTTCAAGGTCACGAAGTCCGCCCTTGCTTCCGTGGCCGCAACGCTGAAGCGAATGGTGGTGGAGGGATTGAAGGGATTGGGATAATTCTGCTGCAGATCAAACCCTTCCGGCATCACTTCGGAAATGGTGGAATACACCGGGTCGCAGCTAACCGAATTGCCGGCGGCGTCGGTCACCTTGAGGGCGATGGTGCTGCTCTTGTTATTCTTGACCTTGGTGGCCCGGGCCAGCACGGATGCCTGCGCCGGGGAAATTACCGCGGTCTGCCCTTTGGTATAGAAGTTCCCGGAGCCGTAGGGGATTTCCAGGGTGGCGTTGCTGAGCTTCACAACTTTAATGGTCGCCACGCCGCTGCCGGCGTCGCTCAGGGTAATATCCAGCGCCGTGGGCGAGGAGTTGGGCACTACCACGATGTTGCAGGAGGGTTTGGTGTTGTCAACGCCGCCCGGAAGGACGTTGATTTGCACGTTGCACTGCGAAGAGGCGTTCTGGTTGTCCGTAACCGTGTAGGTGATGGTGTAACTTCCGGCCTGGCCGGGCGCGGGCGTCCAGCTAAAGGTAGAAGCGATGCCGGTATTCGGGCCGGAATGGGGCAGCGGGGGAGCCATGGAAGCGCCGGGAGGCAAGCTGCTGCTGGTCAGGGTGATCATGTCGCCGCTATTGGGATCGTCGGCGCTTACCATAAAGGAGAGCGGGCTTCCTTCCGTAACCGTGAACGGGCCGGGAGGCGTGATCGCACACGCCGGGGGATC